>DJML01000119.1 GCA_002436505.1 Bacteroidetes bacterium UBA6491
TATTTACCTGAAGAACGAGGATTATATAGCAAAATGAAGGTTCTCGAGCAGCTTGTTTTCTTTGGCAAACTGAAGGGGCGCTCTGGCCCCGAAGCCAGAAAAGTGGCGAATGAATGGCTTGAAAAGATGAACCTCATGGATTGGAGATTTAAAAAAGCAGAAGAATTATCCAAAGGGATGCAACAAAAGGTACAGTTTATAATAACTGTCATGCATCAGCCTGAACTGATAATTCTTGATGAACCATTTACCGGATTTGACCCTATAAATGTGGAATTGATAAAAAATGAAATCCGGAGTTTAAGGGAAAAAGGCGCAACGGTTATATTCTCAACACATCGCATGGAATCTGTTGAAGAAATTTGTGACCACCTTGGAATGATCAACAAAGCAAAAAAGGTACTTGAAGGTTCCATCGATGAAATACGTACCAAAAATAAAACAGGTTTGATCGAGGTCAGGTTTGAAACCGATAACATTTCCGGTCTTAACAATTTCACATCGATCAACGAATATGCCCCAGGGAAATATGTTGCTTCTATAGATGCAAGAATGGATAAGAGGGCGATCATAAGAGACCTCAATGAAAAGGTTGAATTGCTGAGTTTCGAAGAACGACTGCCATCAATACATGAAATATTCATCAATAAAGTAAAGGAGGAAGATCATGCGTAATATATTACTCGTCGCTTCCAGGGAATACTGGAGCCGGGTCCGAAAAAAATCGTTCCTGGTCATGACCATTCTTGGGCCGTTATTAATCTCGGGGTTTTACGGACTGCTCATATTCCTTATCCTCGATGACCAGGTCGGACAAAGCAAAAGCTCTGTACTGGTGGATGACAACTCAGGTATTTTCGAAAATCGCCTTGAGAACACGCCCTTTATTGAGTACCAGTTTGTTCATGATGTACCGGACCTTGAAACAATAAAAGAAGGCGGACATATTGGATGGCTCAGTATTCCTGCAGATCTTAATGAATTTGAACCCGAAGGGGTCACCTTTTCCTCGGACAAAGACATTTCTCTCCAGGAAAAGGAACGACTTAGCGCTGGCCTTGGGAAGGCTTTGAAAGCATATAAACTTGAGAAGACAGGCATCTCCCAGGGGATGATCGACAGCCTGCAGACCTCCGTTTCAATTAGGTCAGAAAAGGTAACGGAAGAAGGCGAGATAAAAGAGACCTCCTCAGAGTTGTATACGGTACTGGGGATGATCCTTGCATTCATGATCTACATGTTCATTTTCATGTATGGGGTTCAGGTAATGCGAGGCGTTATTCAGGAGAAGACAAACAGAATTGTCGAAATAATCGTGTCTTCGGTCAAACCCTTTCAACTGATGATGGGAAAGGTGTTTGGGATCGCAATGGTTGGGCTGACACAACTGGTGATCTGGATGGTTCTTAGCGGATTGCTGATAATGGTAATATCCGTTTCGTTTGGATCAGGAACCATTGACCCGGAAAGCTTCAAGCAGCTAGGTGAAGGAGGAATGCCCGGCGTAGCTCAGAACATGAATGAAGGCCCGGTACAGGAACTGATGTCTGCTTTTTTCAACCTGAATTTTCCGTTTATCTTTTCGATGTTCATCTTTTACTTCCTGGGCGGATATCTTCTCTACAGCGCACTGTTCGCGGCTATTGGGGCTGCAGTAGACAGCGAAACGGACACGCAGCAGTTCATGATGCCTGTAACCATTCCGTTGGTTTTTGCCATCGTTCTTTCAACAACCGTGGTTCTTAAAGACCCCAACGGCAACGTTGCGATCTGGCTTTCGATGATCCCGCTTACCTCACCCATTGCAATGATGGTTCGGTTACCATTTCTTTCATTTTCAGAACATTGGTTACAAATTACCGGTTCAATAATTCTTCTTATTGCCTTTTTCACCTTTGTGATCTGGTTTGCAGGACGTATCTATCGGGTAGGTATTCTCATGTATGGTAAAAAGGTAACATTCAGGGAGCTTTTCAAATGGATCAGGTATAAACAATAGAGGCAGCAGATAACTGCCAAAATGATTGATGACTTTTTAACAAATTACATCAACTTTATTGTTTTTTGACTAATTTTTCGGTTTCAAATTAGTAGCGCAATGAACTATCGACCAAAACTCCTGATTTCTATCCTTTTCACCTTAACAGCTGCGTCTTTTCCGAATGAGAATGAACCTGCTGAAAGATATGTTTTCTTAACCGGCCATGGATCTGTTGTTCAGGCTGTAGACTACTCACCGAACGGGAAATACCTTGCTACCGGTTCCTGGGATGGCGAGATCAATATTTATTCTCTGGATTCAGGTGCAAAACTGGCACAAACCCTGTACGGACATGAAGCAGTGGTCACGCGTCTTGAATTCAGCAGAGACAGTAAAAAACTGATCAGCGGCGGGAATGATTACAAGGTTATCACCTGGAAATACACGGACGACTGGGTTGGATTTGAACCTGACAAAGAATCTAGACCACATAGCCAACCGGTGTCCGGGGTTGCTTATGGACCTGGAATGAAAATGACATTTAGCAGCAGTGCCGATGGGAAAATAATTGTCAATAATCTGGCAAATAACAAAGAACGCGTGATTGATCACAAAAAGATGATCAACGGCATGGCAGTCAGTTCTAACCGACAGTTTTTATATGTCGCGGATCAGGGAACAATCATTCAGGAATACGATATGCTTGGCAATGCAAAAAGGAAGTTTGAAGGCCATGTGGGGGAAGTTCTTGCTTTGGCCTACGCCCCGAACAGGCAGTTTCTTTTGTCAGGTTCAACAGACAAAACAGCTATAGTTTGGGACCTCAACAAAGGCAAGGTGAAACACGTGCTGAAAAAACATAGCTGGAAAGTAAATGCAGTAGACATCAGTTCAGATTCGAAATATGGTGTTACAGGCGGTAAGGATGGCTTCTGTTACCTTTGGGAACTGAACAAAGGAGACCTGATCGACTCCATGCACATACAGGGAAGCGATATCACTTCGGTTTCATTTAATTATGACAATCAGTACATCGCTATTGGAGCAAGATTAAAGGATAGAGAGGTTGAGGATTTTGGAGCGATCATTTGGAAAACAGGGTTGCCTTCCAGGTTTGCAAAACCAAAACGACCAGAGGGTGCAGCTCCCGGAACTCCTGGCCAGAAAACTGACCCCAGGGCAAAACCACCGGTAAAACCAGCCTCGACCAAACAAGAATAGACAAGACAATTATCGTCTGTTTGACCTTCTGATAAAGTCCTGCTTCTGATAACACTCTTTAACCTTATATTCGTGATATGAATGGACATACATTTAAATTAATGACCCTGATCGGCATCCTGCTCTTCGCTTCTTGTAAAGAGGATGACAAGGAGAAAAATGAAGACAACTCCCCTACTACTGAAGTTGTTAAAATTTCCACTTCCTTTGGTGACATGGTGCTGTGGCTGTATCCTGGAACCCCCATTCACAGAGAGAATTTTCTCCATCTTGCGGATTCCGGTTTTTACGACGGGACAGAATTCCACAGAAACATTCCTAATTTCGTGATTCAGGGCGGCGACCCTCTTTCTAAAGATGTAGACCGAGCTAATGATGGAACCGGAGGTCCGGGTTATCTGCTCACTGCTGAAATTGATTCTTCATTGTTCAAGCACAAATACGGTGCTGTTGGTGCCGCAAGATCATCAAATCCTGAAATGAAATCCAATGGATCTCAATTCTACATTTGCATTAATCCGTCAGGATCTCCACATCTTGATGGCAGTTATACTGTATTTGGTGAGGTAATAAAAGGCATGGATGTAGCTCTAGCCATTGCTTCCCAACCAACAAATGCAAAAGACCAACCAATAGATCGGATACCAATGACCATGAAGGTACTGAAGCTTACAACAAAGCAAATAAAAGATGCTTATGGTTTCGATGTGAATATCTGATCGATGATGCACAATATGTTCACATATGCAATATAATAGCATTTCATGGACTACTTTCGCACGGTACATAGGAGATGGCTTCAGCAGAATATAATCACAGGGAGATAGAACATCGTTGGCAGTTTGACTGGAAGAGATCCAATCTGCATGCGGTTGAAATAAACCGGGACAAGAAAAAATTCTATGTGTTGGATATGTTTCCTTATCCTTCGGGAGCAGGGCTGCATGTCGGGCACCCATTGGGTTATATTGCTTCAGATATAGTTGCTCGTTACAAACGACAAAATGGCTTTAATGTCCTTCATCCTATGGGATATGATGCCTTTGGCCTTCCCGCAGAACAATACGCGATAGAAACCGGCCAACATCCCGCTGAAACCACTGAAGAGAATATCGAGAGATATCGGCAACAACTTGACCGGATCGGGTTTGCCTATGACTGGGACCGTGAAGTACAAACATGCGACCCGTTCTATTACCACTGGACACAGTGGATATTCATGCAGTTCTTCAATCACTGGTACAACAAGAAATCCGATAAAGCAGAACATATAAATAACCTGATCGCCATTTTTGAGAATGAAGGCAACGTAAATGTTGAGCACAAAGGCACTGAAGTGGAACATTTTATGGCCGGCGACTGGCTCGAAATGACCCCGGCGGAAAAAGAGGATGTCCTTCAGAACTATCGCCTGGCTTTTCTTGATGAAACCTCAGTGAACTGGTGTGAAGAATTAGGCACTGTACTTGCCAACGAAGAGGTCAAAGATGGATTTTCTGAAAGAGGAGGTTATCCGGTTGTCAAGAAAAAAATGAGTCAGTGGTTCCTGCGGATCACAGCCTATGCAGACAGACTATTAAATGACCTTGAGAGCATTGANNCGTATCCGATTCAAGGTCTTCAACAAAGAATCGTCACTAATTGAGGTTTTCACAACAAGACCTGACACGATCTTTGGGGCAACATTTATGGTACTGGCCCCCGAACATGAAATTGTTTCGAAGATCACGACAGCTGATCAGAAAAAGGAAGTTGAAAAATACCTTGACCAGGCACTAAAACGTTCAGAACGTGAGAGAATGAGCGATGTAAAAACGGTTACAGGCTGTTTTACAGGTGCATATTGCACACATCCTTTCTCAGGCGAAAAAATGCCAGTTTATATTGCTGATTATGTTCTGGCCGGATACGGGACAGGAGCCATAATGGCTGTTCCTGCTCACGATTCAAGAGATCATGCCTTTGCTCGAAAATTTAAACTCCCTATTAAACAGGTCGTTAATGATGGAGAAGAAAGAGATCCACAGAAGGAATCTTTCGATCTTAAGGAAGGAACAGTGATCAATTCCTCCTTCTTGAATGGCAAATCCGTAAAGGATGCTATTTCATTTTGTATTAATAAGCTTGAAGAGCTTGGCATTGGAAAAGGAGAGGTAAATTTCAAATTACGCGATGCCGGGTTCAGCAGACAAAGATTCTGGGGTGAGCCGATTCCGATAATTTACAAGAATGGCGTTCCGACTTTGGTTGAAGAGTCTGATCTGCCCCTGGAACTACCAGAAGTTGAATCGTATGAGCCTACAGGAACGGGTGAGTCTCCACTGGCAGGAGTTAAAGAATGGATAGAAACCAGTTCAGGAACAAGGGAAACCAATACAATGCCGGGCTGGGCAGGAAGCAGCTGGTACTTCCTTCGCTACATGGATCCCGAAAATGACTATGAATTTGCTTCGCGTGCCAGTACGGACTACTGGAACCAGGTGGATATTTATTTTGGCGGAAGCGAGCATGCAACAGGGCATCTCCTTTATGCAAGATTCTGGACCAAGTTTCTTTATGACTTAAAGGAAATAGGTTTTAAAGAACCTTTTAAAAAACTGGTCAACCAGGGTATGATCCAGGGCATCATCGAAACAGCCTTGCTTCAGAAAGAAAAAGAGAAAGGACTTCAGGTCTATTTAAGTGCTGATCTTGTAAACCCAAAAGATCATGACAAATACCAGAAAGTTCCTGTTCCTATAGAATTCCTTCATGGATATGAAGACACGGAAAATCCATCTTACCTTGACTCTAAAGGCATCAGGAAACTCTCCGAATGGCGTCCTGAACTTGATGAGGCCATTTTCAAATGTAAAGATGGCTACTACGAGGATGGAATATTCAACAGCAAAAAAGACGGCGTTTCAGAAGGATACTTCTACACAGCAAGTGAACTGGGTAAAATGTCCAAGTCGAAATACAACGTCATCAATCCCGATGACATATGTGATGAATATGGCGCGGATTCTTTAAGACTCTATGAGATGTTCCTGGGACCTTTGGAAGATTCAAAACCATGGAACGTAAAAGGCATTGACGGCGTCCACCGTTTTCTCAGAAAAATGTGGAGATTGTTTATCGATCAGGACGGCAAATCAAAGTTGAACGATGAACCAACCACTCCTGAACAACTTAAGACAATACACCGCACAATAAAAAAGATAACCGCGGACATTGAATCTATGTCATTCAATACCTGCGTCAGTGCATTTATGATCTGTGCGAATGAATTATCGGATTCAGGTTGTACCAACTTTGAAGAAATGTCAAAACTGCTCACGATCCTGGCTCCTTTCGCACCACATATTGCTGAGGAATTATGGCATGAGACAGGAAATAAGGGAAGTGTTATTGACGCCAGATGGCCGGAGCACAATGAATCTTACCTTATTGAACTCACAAAGAGTTATCCGATATCTGTAAACGGAAAACCCAGAACGACCATTGAATTTGAGGTAAATGCCACAAAGGAATCCATTGAGTCAGAAGTTTTGAAGAACGAGATCATTCAGAAGTGGCTTGATGGCAAGACGCCTAAAAAAGTGATCGTTGTTCCAGGAAAGATTGTCAACGTGGTCATCTGATCCTGAGCATGGCACAACCTTCAATTATTCTCTATCGTATAAAATAGATTTACAGAACTTTCACAAATCCAGCTCCAGTTCAATAGGGCAATGATCTGATCCCATGATCTCATCTCTTATTGAAGCATCTTTAACAAGCGGGAAAAGTGACTCTGCGACAAAAAAATAATCAATGCGCCAACCTACATTTCTTTCTCTGGCTTTAAACCTTTGATTCCAGAATGTGTACTGAACTTTATCAGGGTATTTAGCTCTGAAAGCATCTACCAGTCCAACTTTTAAAATCCCATCCAACCCATCAATTTCTGTTTGAGTATACCCCGAGGTCTTATTGTAATTTTCTTTCGGACGTGCCAGATCAATGGGTTGATGAGCAACATTGAAATCACCTGTAACGATCACCGGTTTTTTAACGTTCAGACCCGCTATATATTTGCCGAAGTCTTTGTCCCACCTTGACCTGTAATCCAGTCTTTTCAACCCAGAACCACTGTTTGGAACATATACATTTACCAGGTAAAACCCATCCAGTTCAATTGCAGTTACCCTTCCCTCCTGATCATGCTCCTCGATCCCGATATCAAGATGCTCATTGCCGGGTTTGGTACGTGAAAGTATTGCCGTCCCTGAATAACCTTTCTTCTCAGCTGAATTAACGGTCACCTTAAATTCAGTAAGTTCCTCAAGCGCTTCTATTACCTGATCATCCTGGGCTTTCGTTTCCTGGATACAGATAAAATCTGCATCGAAGGATCTGGCCACTTTAACAAAATCTTTCTTAATTGCTGCACGAATGCCGTTTACATTCCAGGATACGATCTTCATTGCCGGCAAAGTAAAATAATCAAATGCGATAATCAAATTTAGGCTGGTATTTGACTGGATTTCCTTTTAGATACCTAAGAGACTGTAGACCCCACAAAATTTGATAAGATCAGTAATAAAAAAAGCCGGGTCCTAATGAACCCGGCTAAATTGCTATCTACTAATGATGTTTATTAGCGTATTACAGTGATGGTTCCCTTTTGTTCACTTGTTCGGGTCTCCCCGCTCCCAAGGAACTCATTTACGACAACCACCCATACATAGACACCTATTTGGACTAGCTCACCTTTGTAGGTGCCGTCCCATCCGTCTACACCCTGATAGAGCCTTTCGCCCCATCGGTTGTAGACCTGGAAGTCAACGATCTCGACATATTCCTGCACAACAGGCAGAAATTTCTCATTGAGATCATCATTATTAGGCGTAAATGCCGTTGGTGTGAATATACCCATTCCGTTACGATCAAGGATGATACGTACTGTATCGCTGTCGAAACAGCCGGCTCCGTTGTCAACCGTTATCGTATACACTCCGGGTTCACCGGCAGTATAGACAGGATATTCACAGTCATCACATGATAAATGATCAGCTGGTGTCCACTGATAGTTTACATTTCCCGGAACATAATAATCCGGACGTAACTCAACAGATTCCATCGGCCTCACTTCATAAACATTTGGGTTCATTGTAACATGCGGACGTTCGGTTGCCATAGCTACCGGCATGTCCACTGAAGTAGGATACTGGGGGGCCCTAAGACCCGGATCACCGTTAAAGTCAGTTAACGTTGATCCTGGAATTTTAGTCCAGGGTGTTTGCCAGTCGCCTAATGTAGCCCAATCGTTTGCATCTTCCCATAAAATACTGTATTCAGTATTCTGAGCGGTAGTAGAGCCAACAATGTGGAAGAACTCGTCATTGACAGTACAAAGACTATCATCCACACTAATTGTTGACATTCCATATACAGCAGCGTCCTCGTAAATGAAGGCTGTCCTGAACGTAGTCCCTCCGGCCGCATGAAGAATGATCGGGCTATATGCTACCTGATTACCAACCCTTCTTCCCAGGGGAAACAGGTTGTCATTCGCATTGCCTTTCTCAAACTTTCGGTTCAACCGGCCGAGATAATCCGTAGAGACAAACCCTGAATTACGCCCTATTGCCGTAGCCGTGCTCTCCATAAGTGCTTCGTATTGCGTTGTCGCTAACTCAGCATCTTTCAAATTGAGATAATCATGAACTACGATATGGTTATCCATACGTTTAAGCGTAAGTGCAGGACCTTCAAGTATCAAGTCGTAGAAGTTTGTGAGGTTTGACCCTCCAATGAACTGCGTGTTTCCTATCAAACGCACCAATCCTATTCCCGGCAGGTAATTGGCATTGTTATACCAATGCTTGCCAAAATGGGTGGTACTGTTGATGCTGTTGCTGCAGGTCCAGTTATTATTGTTCGTGATGGAGCTATCAACCAGAAGAAATCCTTCGTGTCGAATGTCTCCGTCATTGATCATGTTTGTTTGTCGGACACCAACCTGGGCATCTTCCACAATGATCATGACCGCTCCGTCATTGAACAGCTGTGCATTCCCTGCCAACCAACAGAGGAGGAAGGGAATAATTATTCCCTTTTTCATCGTTGTCCTCCTTGTGATTGTAGTTCAAGTATTTGCTGTTGAAGCATAAGAATCATTTGCTTTAGCTCATCATCATTAGCTTTCAACATATCTATTTCTGTTTTAAGGTCTGTTACCTCCGCCTCAAGCGAAGTAATCGTACCCTGTTGTTCTTGCGTAGCCTTGATCAAAGGCACAACAAATTCAGAATAACGCAGACCGTAGTAATCCTCTTCACCCTTTGGTGCATCAACACCACTGAATGAATAGCCTAACTCCGTAGCAGCTGCTTCAACTTCCTGAGCGATGAAACCGGTTTGCACCCTGTCTCTCATCTCGTTCTCAGCTGCAACGATACGCATGGAATCCGGTGTATGTTTAAATGCAGCCATGGCATCCGGGTCGTAAGAATAGGTCACCGGTCGCAGTTTCATAATGAAATCGATACCGACAACGTTCTCCTGAACATTGGTTTTAAATCTACCATCCGATACTGTGGTCCATCCAACCTGTCCTCCGATGGAAGACACAGATCCGTTACCTATTCGAACCTGGTTGTTTGCTGTTACCGTTGCGTTGTAACCAAGCCCCATTGAATTTTGGTAATTACCTGTTGCATATGCTCCGAAACCGACAGCCGTATTATAGTTTCTGTTATTCATCTGGTAAAGCGCTGAATAACCGATGGCCACATTAGCATTACCGTTTCTGTTCGTGTACAATGAAAGGTTACCCATTGCAACGTTATAGTTACCGTTCTGCATGCTATACATCGAATAGTTACCCATTGATGTGTTGTCAGTACCATTCAGTTCGTTGTACATGGCAAACTTTCCAAAGGCATTGTTATTTGTACCATTGATGTTATTATACAGTGCACTGTGACCAAACGCAGAGTTGTTCGCTCCACCGCTGTTCTCCTGAAGTGCTGATGTACCAACACCTGTGTTGTGATTACCAGTGAAGTCATCATTGATACCTGCATCCTCACCAATAAATACGGATCCTCCGGTATTGATGACATGGAGTATTCCTGCATCCATAATGAAGTGCTCAGTGCCTTCCATGGCAAATCTGATCTTATCCTCATCCGGATTCTTCTCTACATCTACCCATGTATCTTCGTCACGGTCGATAAGTTTGTAAAGAGGAAGCAGAACATAATTACCGTTCTCAATGAACAGCGTGTCAAAATTCCTCCAGATGGTCTGTGAATCTCTGTCACCCATATATGGGGATAGGTCGATGCTCACAGTGTTTCCATCTTCTATAGACAACCAAAGCACATTATTTGAGTCAATGGTGAAATCAGTTATGATCTGATCGTCCGTGTTATCCATGTATGGAGTCAGGTCGGCGATCACGGAATTCCCATCTTCAATTGCGATTGTCAGTTCATTTGTTGAAGTGTCTACCGCAAAGTATGTGATGTTCTGATCGTCAGTATCCGTGTTGTCAAGATACTTTGAGAAATCAGTGGTCACAGTATTACCGTTCTCAATAGACATGGTAAGAATATCAGTAGCCGTATCCAGATTGAAATAGGTAATGATCTGATCATCTGTATTGTCAAGATATGGAGTAAGGTCAATGGTGACCGTATTTCCATCCTCAATAGACAAAGTCAGCACATTTGTACTTGTATCCAGATTAAAGACTGTGATATTCTGATCGTCAGTATTGTCCAGGTACGGAGTAAGATCAATAGTTACAGTATTACCATCCTCAATCGTCAGTGTAACTACGTTCGTAGTTGAATTCAGACTGAAGTTCGTGATCGTCTGATCATCTGTATTGTCAAGTAAGTAAGACAGATCCATAGTCATGGTGTTTCCATCTTCCAATGAAATTGTTACAACGTTGGTTGTAGTGTCAAAGGTGAAAACAGTAATGTTCTGATCATCTGTATTATCTAACAAGGTAGACAGGTCCAGGGTTACTGTATTGCCATTCTCGATCTCAAGGGTGATCTCGTTTGTGGTCGTATCAAAGCTAAAGTCAAGAATGGTCTGCTGATCAGAATTATCAACTAACCAGGACAGATCCACATTCATCGTATTTCCATTCTCTATAGTAATGGTGAGCATGTTGTTTGTGGTATCCAGACTAAAGGCTGTAATATCCTGCTCATCAAAATCCTCTAACCAGGACAGGTCAACGGTCATTGTGTTACCATTCTCAATAGTAATGGTCAATTCATTGTTGGTCGTGTCAAGATTAAATACTGTGATATCCTGTTCGTCCGTATCATCAAGGTATTGACTCATGTCAACGAAAACAGTGTTCCCGTTATCGATCGTAAGGATAAGGGTATCATTGGATATTGTGAAGTTGGTGATCGTCTGATTATCGTTGTCATCCAGGGTTTGTGTCAGGTCGTATGTGATCGTATCGCCCGCTTCAGTCNNTATGGTCAGAACGTTGTTAGAATCCACATAGATCTCGTTCGGTCCATCGTTCAGTTCGCTAAGGTCAACATTCACGCTGTCGCCGTTCTCAATATCGATGTTCAGTATATTGTTTACATCCAGCGTTGCGGAGGTCAGGTTCTGGTTGTCATTGTCCTCCAGCACCTGGGTAAGGTCATAAGTAACAGTATCACCGTTGCTGTTGATCACTGTCAGAATATTATTCGCATCAACATATACCTCAGTCACCTGATCGATCAGTGAAGAAAGATCCACGGTAACGATGTTCCCATCCTCTATCTCAAGGGTAAGGATGTTTGTTGTCGTATTCAGTGTGAAGTCAATGATATTCTGATTATCTGTATCAACAAACTGGCTGAGATCAACAGTAACTGTATTGCCGTTATCAATGGTAAGGGTTAAAATGTTCCCCGTTATTGAAAAATCAGTAATGGTCTGGTTGTCGTTGTCGTCCAGTGTTTGTGTCAGGTCGTACGTGATCGTATCGCCCGCTTCAGTCACTATGGTCAGAACGTTGTTAGAATCTACATAGATCTCGTTCGGTCCATCGTTCAGTTCGCTAAGGTCAACATTCACGCTGTCGCCGTTCTCAATATCGATGTTCAGTATATTGTTTACATCCAGCGTTGCGGAGGTCAGGTTCTGGTTGTCATTGTCCTCCAGCAACTGGGTAAGGTCATAAGTAACAGTATCACCGTTGCTGTTGATCACAGTCAGAATATTATTGGCATCAACATAAACTTCAGTAACCTGGTCTACCAGGGCAGACAGGTCTACAGTTACAATGTTGCCATTCTCTATTTCCAGTGTAAGCACATTGGTAGTACTGTTCAGTGAAAAGTTGATAATGTTCTGTTGATCCGTATCAGCAATCGGAGGAGGGATGATACCACTAAGGTCAACAGAAACGGAGTCTCCATTTTCAATGGTAATGGTAAGGATCGAACCATTCAATCTTGCATTGGTCAGATCCTGGTTATCATTATCATCGAGTACCTGAGTCAGGTCATAACGAATGGTATCACCATTGTTCGTAACAATAGTAAGTTCATTATTTTCGACATAGACTTCGGTTGGTCCGTCCTTAAGGTCACTGAGGTTAACAGAGACCGGTTGGCCGTTCACGATGCCGATAGTCAGCACATTGTTCACATCCAGCGTAGCGTATTCAAGATCCTGAAGCTCGTTCGTTGCACTTGAGTCGCCTAGTACGACGTAGCCACCACCGTTGTTCAGGTAAATAGTTCCCTGTCCTGGTGAGATGGACAACTGCTGATAGGCATCACTATTATCGAGGTCAGAGAGGTCCACATTGTATGTACCTCCGGCATCGACGATTGTAATGACATTTGTCGTTTGATCATAGCTGACTGAGATCAGGAGCTCGTTAAGAGGATCGTGGTCGTCAATAATCTGCCATGTGTTCAAAGGGGCTATCCAATAGAAGAAGCGCGACACATCCGTGTCGTACACAATCAAACCATTGGAAGTTGGATTAATGGCTAATCTTTCAGCCGTAGACATTCGTGGGATAAGAAGTCCCATCTCATTAGACGACAACTCAAGCAGAGCGTCATCTGCCGGGTTTAGCGTACCGATACCTACATTCCCCGTTTGCGCATTTACATCAGTGAATAATGCAAAGAGCAAAGCAGTTGCAAGCACGATACCCACCCTTAATTGGTAGGTTAATTTTTTCATCATAATTTACCGCTTTAAGTACCCATATCAGCAAGCACGTTAAGCAGAACTAGTAGTTTTAGCAACCACAAAGTAATGTCAGATAAAATTATTTTCCAAACATTGGAATAAAATATTACAAGAACCAATATTTATTCAGCTGATTTTCAGTCAATTATTTTTATCTATTGTCATTTTTCTATATTTGGGATTACTTTTCTATTTTCAGAACTATTGGAATTACTTAAACTAAGGCCACATTTCTATTCAAACCCAGAAGATCAGAGGGACGTAACGCACCGAACAAACTATAAATTCCCTTTTTGAGACAAAAAAACACACGAAAAGTTTCAATACTAGATTATCCTGATGTCGGACCTGTTGTATTTTTTTATGAGTTCGTTGAGTCGTTTGTAGTCAATATTTGTGCCTGCTTCCGTAAGGTGTTCAGCAATGGCTAGTGCCTTTTTTATCCTGCTGTCTACCCTTTTCACCTTTGAAACGATATACATTAGGCTTCTTCGTTTGCCAGGAGTTAGACTCATAAAAGCTTCATACGCTTTCTCTTCTTCTACAAATACAGCGTCCAGTTCTTCAGGCATTGGTGACCCAAATTCTGCGATCTCCGGAGTTAATATTATCTCGATCGTAGCATCTACCGCAAGCTTGTATCGGTTAACAATGCGCTTATTGAGAAGGATGAAATATTTATCCCTGCGTTTCATCAGTGCGGTGTGCATACGTTCACCTTCAGGCAAAATGCAAACCACCCGATGACCCTTTTCATTAATAAATTTTAAGGCTGCTTTTTCAGGCACGACCAGATGGAATCGCCACAGATCCGAATTAAAATCCTGGACCACCGCTTTCAGTTTGACCAATTCCATACCACTAATTTAATTACATACCGATAAATTTGCAGCCACATGACAGAAAAGTCCCGAATTTACTTTCATCTTGGTTTACCAAAAACTGCATCAACATACCTTCAGAAAACGGTGTTTCCTCAGTTACAAGGTGTGGTTTTTCATAAAAAGCATGATTTCAGAAAATATAAAGGGATTGCATCCGACGACCCACATATACATTTGTTCAGTTCAGAGATGGATATCGGGATTGAGGATGAACTTAAAAGGATAAAGAATATTCACCCTATGGCGTCTGTTATGATCGTGTTTCGAAGTCATTACAGCTGGATCCTTTCAAAATACAAATACAGCATACGTAAATGGAACCATCTCCGGATGGCCGAATATTATTCTTCCACCGACGATAAACTTTTAAAGGTCCCAACGGATTACTACAGAGGAATCATAGAGCTTGCCGATGAACTGTTTGATGGTAGGGTTCTTGTCATGAATTATCATCTATTAAAATCAGATCCGGGTTTTATTGAAGGATCCATACAGGACTTCATCGGGATCCAGAAAGCGGCTATTTCTCCGGGAAAGCATGTAAATAAGGCTTTCAACACCAGACAACTAATCCATTTACGCAGATACAATGAGTGGCACAGGTACCGTGAATCTCAATCAAAATTCAAATTTTTCAGGAAGCTTTATTACCGGTACAGACAATACTTGTTGCATATTGTTGCTTTCTTTTCAAAGGCAATTCCTGTGGATGAGCTAGAGTTTAAGGAGGAGCTCAAACGTGAAAAACTGGTCATTGAAGAACGATACAAGAATGACTGGGCATTTGTCCGGGAACGTTCCGGTATCGTCAAGGTTTAAAGACTACTTTTTCTATAAACTTAAAATCTCCTGATTCAAATACCAGGAAGTATTCTCCCGGGATTAAACCGCTATGTGCATTGATCCTGTGAGGAACCTCAGGATAGATCGCATTATGCAGGACTTCCAATCCATTTTTATCGATCATTCTCAAATCAAATACTTCTATTCCTTCAGGAGCATTTGTCAGTGTCACAACCGTGCTCACTGAAAAAGGATTTGGATCAATGAGGATTGTTGTTTCGCCTGCCGACAATTCAATTTTAGTTTTATAGGGGTAGCCCGCTGAATCATTGCCAGATCTGTAAAATGACATGCCATATGCGTATCTTCGGCCTGATTCCTGCTCTAAATGATATGTTATTCCGAGTCCTTCGGTAAAACGATCAACGAACATGAACATCTCATTTTTATCATCAAAAAATCCATACAGGTATTCAACAGACCTTTTCCCAAGATGCTCGACCCTTTTAATCTCAAGGATCTCCAGTCCGCTGGTATCAAATACAGGTTTATTCAGGTCGGCAAGTGAGATAGCGATCTTTTTGTTTAGGACCTCATCATCAGTAGTTACTTCGATGCTGTAATAGACGGTATCGGAAACAGTGTCCACGTTTAGTACCTTTTCTTTAAATACGGATGTAAAATCACTGATAAATGTGGTGGTATCAACAAAGTGAAATTCATCACCCACTTTATAATTAAATACCTCCCCCACGGTAAGATCCTGAGCCTTCATATCCGTTGCACTGAAGAGCACAAACAGAGCAATTACAGATGTTTGTTTAAATTTCATCTTGTACAATTACGAAAATAACGTTCCATTTGCTCAAATTTGTCAAGATAACGCTAAAATGAGAAAAGTCTTTAAATCAACAGGGCTCATAAGCCTGTCCATTGGAATAATATACCTGTGGTTTGGCGCATTGAAATTCTTTCCGGGCCTGAGTCCGGCAGAAGATCTGGCCCGTAGGACCATTGACCATCTTACTTTAGGATACCTTAAAGATCCTGCCGGAATAGTTCTGCTTGCTATTATTGAAGTTTTAATCGGCCTGGGTATGCTAACAGGATACTTAAGAAGAACTGCCATCTGGGCAGCAATAATTCACATGACATTATGCTTTACCCCGCTTATATTTGAACCGCAGACCATTTGGGACAGTGTACCTTTTGATCTGACTTTAACCGGCCAGTACATAATTAAAAACCTGGTAATTCTGTCGGTACTGATCCATCTTCAATCAAAGGGAGGAAAATGATGTCTGCATTTCTAAGATCATTATGATCAAAGCGGCAATTCCTCACAAAACTGGATTTTGCAAAGTGACCAATAAACATGAAATTGCACGTTAATTATGGGACGAATTAAATCCAATCAAATACTGGCACTGGTTTTCGGAATTTCAATTTTGATCGGAGGCTGCAAATATGAACAATACGCCAGTGGCGATTTCCCGGATCAGTACATCACTTTCGGGACATACGGAGGTCTAACCGGTGACGAAGATAAAAAGGTGCTATTACCAAACGGAATGTTATTCGGGCATCATATTGGGGACGAGAAATACACCCTCCTGGCAGAGATCAGCCGTTCAGAAGCAAAGAAACTGATCAATGAAGTAATAGACGCCGGCATAAAAACGAAAAAGCTCAATCAGCACAGTGACCTTAGCTTCTTTTTATCCTATTTTGAAAACGGCCAGGAATACCTTTGGGTCTGGGGTAACACCATTACAGGCATTCCGAAGGAGGTTGAATCCATCTATCCTAAGCTGAACGTATTGATCCCCGTGGAAGGTGACAGCAATTAAGCATTGAGAACTCTTTTTAGCCTGCGCAAAAATCAGATTGAGTGATCTCATGATGGCAAAGGTTACCTCTATTGACCACCGACCAATTAAATAAACCCATTCGCTGCTAATTAGAGGTCGTTCACGGGAAAATCATTTCATCCCAGCTTACCCTGCGGTACTTTTACACCATTGAAAGGATCCTGAGACGAATTACAGGAACCTGTCATCAACCATAAGGACAATAAAATGAAACGACCAAATCATTCTGCGTCAGATGCGCGCAAAATTCAAAGAAGCATTACAAAGGCCCTGCGATTCGTTGGAGGACTGATGATCATTGTTTCTCTTTTCACCTTCCATTCGTGTAAGGAAGAAGAGCCGATGAACGGACTGAACGTCAACAACAATCTGCCATATCTTGACATAGCAAAATTTGAACAAAATTTGGAAGACTATATCAAGTGGGGAAATGACGAGCCAATCGGGTGGGGATTCGTAATCAACAAAGACGGCCATGCCGAAAGGTGGAAGGCATACGGGAATGCCAGATCCAGTGTAGACACTGAAAAATCATTTCTGATCGGAAGAAAGATCAATATGGCCAGTGTTTCTAAATTTTACACAGCGATTGCTGTAATGCAATTATTAGAAAAAAACAACCTTTCCATCAATGCATTGATCGGGCCCCATCTTCCAAACAGCTGGAATCAGGGACCAGGGGTAAACAGTCTAAGGTTCAAAGACATACTTCGTCATGAATCCGGCCTGCAAAGTGTGAACACCGACTTCTCAAACACACTTAGCTACGAAGGAATTAAGCAATGCATCAGCACAGGTGTAGTGAATTCAAAACAAAGGAATTACCTGAACGTCAACTTTGCATTGTGCCGCATTCTGATACCATCACTGTGGAACAAGGCACCTAATGGGCCAACGATAGATATTGAAAGTGATCAGGCCACCCAGGATGCATACATTGATTACATGCAGGAATTTGTATTCGATCCTTGCGGCCTACCTAACGTGAACTGCCAGCCTGAATCCAGGATGATCAGCACTCTGTATTACAATGTGAACGATGGCCTCAGCAACGCAAACGGGACATACTATGGTGACTGGACCGCTATTTGCGGCGGTGGAGGATACTTCATGAGTTTGTATGAAATGGCGGCTGTAAGTGCATATTTTGAAAACACTGAATTTTTACTTTCAGAAGAATCAAGGAACATCATGAAAGAGAACCGTATTGGCATGGACACCCAGGATGCCAACGATGAATTGCATGGAGAATACTATAGTAAGAACGGTTCCATCAGCAATAGTTTAAATCAAGGTGTGCTGACCCAGATAGTACATTTTCCGCTCAATCATGTTGAATGTGTTGTTGCTATGAATACCCAGGGCGTTACATTCAGAAATGGCGCAAGTTTAAGGCAATTGGTTTTTGATGCATACAATGATGCCTGGGTAACCCCTAACCCCTAATAGAGTAAAATAAACCAATCAAACCAAACAAATCATGATCCCCTTTGGCAACTCACCAAAGGGGATTTTTTGATCTCAATTTTCGCTGACCAAAAATATTCACCTGAAAAATATCACAACCGGGATAGAACAAGACATGAAGTTACTTGAAAGAACAATAGCATTAACGGCAGTTTCAGCAGTTAAAAATCAGTTTTATGTAAAACTGATTTTTCACCCTATTCCATGGTTTACCTCTACAAAATCACTATATTTACTTGGCATTATGGGTCGCATTGTGAAGAATTCCGTGCTATTTCCATAAGAAGACAATGTATATCTCATTATTTGATCAAGTGGACTTCGTCTGCTTAAAATTGATGAGATGCATTGATGCAGAGGTTCTTGCATTAGAGAAATATTTAATGAGTTGGTTGGTACCCAAATCATTTGCTCAAGGAACCAAAAGTTAAACCTGAAATCATATGTTAATCGTTTCAGGTAAGTTTTTGAAGAGGTATTTCCAAATGGATAAGATTATGGAAAGACTATTAGAACAAGAGTTTCTCGAAATCGTATCAGATTTCGGGTCAGAAGAATCAGTAAGGGAACACAAATTACATTTTTCCGTCTTAGGTTCGCCATTGCGTCACAGCAGGTATTTATTAATTGGTGATTCGTGGGAAATCACGGGTGAAATTGAAACCCAGGTTCACATGCCATTGGTCAGCGATATCCTTGCCAACCCAAGGAACAAAGCATACCGAGGTTACATCAACTTTTTCAATGTCATGTTTAACGGCAATTCGTTAAAGACCCTCGAACTTTTAAATAAGGCTGTGTTCACCAATGGGAATTGGATTAGGACTCCACATGAAGGGAAGGAGCATGCTGAAGAACTGGCTATTGGCAGAGAGTTAAGCAAAACCTACCTGAAGGCAATTATCAATCTTGTTCGACCTGAAGTGATCATATGTTTCGGGAACAGTGAATTCTCAGCCACTTCCTCTGTATTTAAGGCGCTAGGTGAGACAAAGAATTTCTGGGAAATTGAAGACCGGCATTATGAACCAACCATCAACAATTGGTCTACATACGAGTTTTCTATTTATCAGAACTCTCACCACTTCAAAGTATTTAGTTTTCCAAACAGCAGTAAGTTCCACATTTGGAATGCTAACATTGAAGATAACGAAGTGTTCATTCACCTTAAATCTATGATCGAGCAAAACCTGGTGAGTGCCGGCTTCTGATATTTAATTCCTTCGTACTTCTGATTGCCTACCTGTTCACTCTATTGGTACTTTGGCATTAATACTTTATTTATTCATTATTTCCGACCTATCACCTTCATTATCATCCGCAATACCCATTAAAACAGTTATCACCTATGGTTGTTTATAATAATGAACCTAAGGTTATTTCAAATTATTGATTTAATTTGAATGATAAACTGAACAAGAAAGTACAGGCATATTGCCTCTCAGCAAACAATTGTACCATAAAGAAACGACGCCACTTTGTCAGAGGAGGATTTGTAAAGGTTACTTAATCAGATAATTTAACGGTTTGGGGGTAATCGTAAGTTGTCAAAACAAATTCAAGACTGACGGGTGGCGTTATTTGTCATTTATCATTATATTGTAATTGAATAAGGACAGTGTTTTGGTAAATGTCTTGCATAAAACCTGCACCAAATGAAAAGGATTCAGCAACTCACTCAGGATATCATTGAGTTAACATTTCTAATTGAACAAAATTATCCTGAATTATACCAGTACCTGGATGAGATACCAGATACGATCCCTTCTTCGGAGCATCCAAGTATGGACGCAAAGAATCTTTCAAACTATCTGCATAGCCTAAAAGAACTTTTGAAACATCACCTGGAGACTCATGTTGAATAGTGGTTGAACGTTACTTCTATTCGGTCTTTACCATATGCCAAATATCATATCTGTTCAGTATCCTAAAGCACTATTGTTTCGTTAAATTCCCGTATCAGAATCTTTAGGGATATTGTCGTCTAAAGAATTTAAAACGATCATGTTATGAGCAGGTCTGATAACATTCTGGTTACCAAATCTACAGGTGAAAAAGTGCCATTTGATATTGAAAGGCTCAGAAGATCTCTTGCAAGATCAGGGGCGGATAAAACAACGATAGATGCTATTTGCGGGCAGATAGAGCAGCTTCTTTACGACGGGATATCGACCAGGGAGATTTATAAAAAGGCCTTTTCACTGCTAAGAAAAAGTTCGGACCATACTGCCGCAAGATACAAGCTTAAAAAAGCCATATATGAGCTTGGTCCTACAGGTTTTCCATTTGAAAAATTCATAGCTGCGATTCTCAGATACGAAGGCTATGAAGCCAGGACTAACATTATTGTCCAAGGCAGTTGCGTTGAACATGAGGTTGATGTGATCGCTGAAAAAGAAGAAAGGCAATTTATCGTGGAGTGTAAGTTTCATCGTAATTACAACAATCATTGCGACGTTAAGGTTCCAATGTACATACACTCAAGATTTGAAGATATAAAGAAAAAACAGACAATGAGGAGTGGAAACAATTTAAAGATTCAGCAGGGATGGATCTTTACCAATACTCGGTTTACAGCTGATGCAATTCAATACGGAAATTGTGTCGGTATAAAGCTTGTCGGATGGAAATACCCACATAAAGGCAGTTTGAATGAAAGGATCGACAATTCAGGCCTCCACCCAATTACTTGTCTAACGACACTAACCAAACAGGAAAAGCAAAGATTGCTTAATGGGGGGGTCGTTCTATGCATGGAACTATGCAATGATCACAGACTCTTTGATCAATTCGATATACCTGTTCAGAAACGGAAAAGGACGTTAAAAGAAGCAAACCAACTGTGTAAAAACTTATAATGGAGAATAAGAAAACATTTAAAATACACTTTCTAGGAGCTGCCGGGACAGTTACAGGATCTAAATTCTTAATTGACGATGGTATTCATAAGATCCTTGTAGACTGCGGTCTTTTTCAAGGAATAAAAAAACTCCGCTTATTAAATTGGGAATATCTCCCTGTAAATGCGGAAAAAATTGATCTTGTCCTGCTCACTCATGGTCATCTGGACCATACGGGGTACCTTCCAAGACTTGTGAAGATGGGATTTTCAGGCCCCGTTCTAGGTACTCAACCTACCCTTGACATTGCTAAAATAATTTTAAGGGACAGTGCCAAGATCCACGAAGAAGAGGCTGACAAAGCCAATGAAAATGGCTATTCAAAACATTCCCCTGCCTTGCCGTTGTATGATCAGGAAGATGCGGAAAGGGCCATTGGCAGTTTTCGACCTGTTCAAACTGATCATTGGGTCAATTTATTTGATGACATCAGGGTACGATTCATCTATAATGGCCATATTATTGGTTCAACATTCATTGAGATTGAGATACACGGTAAAAGATTGTTGTTTTCAGGGGACATCGGTCGATCAGATGACTTCATAATGAGGCCTCCTGAGAAACCAGATCGAGCCGACGTCATTTGTGTTGAAAGCACATACGGCGACAGACTTCATCCAAATGAAGACATAAAAAGGAAGATCCGGGAAATAGTTCAGCGCACCTACGATAGAGGAGGTACATTGCTGATACCGAGTTTTGCCGTCGAAAGGGCTCAACTGCTGATGTATTTATTGTGGCAACTTAAGTTGAATAAGGAGATCCCTGATATTCCAATGATAATGGATAGCCCGATGGGCGCTGACGTCTTAAGCATATTCCATGACCACCAGGAATGGCATAAACTTGAGTTAGAAGAATGTTCCAGGATGTGTAATTCCTTCAGAATTGTAAAAGATTTCAGAGAAACTTGGGAAATAATAAATGATCCAGGTCCTAAAATAGTAATTGCCGGAAGCGGAATGTTAAACGGTGGTCGGATACTGACATACCTTACCAGGTACCTTGAAAAGGAGGAAACTTCGATCCTTCTGGCAGGTTTCCAGGCCGAAGGCACACGAGGTAGACATCTACTAAGGGGGGGCGCTGAGCTAAAGATATATGGCAAATACTACAAGGCAAAGGCCGAGATCCATAGCCTTATGGCATTATCCGCTCATGCTGATCAGGATGAACTGGTTGCCTGGTTAAGCGAGATCAAAGGAACACCTGAAAAAGTTTTTATTGTACATGGCGAGTCTCATGCATCGGATATTTTCAGGGTAAAGTTAAAGGACAGGTACGGATGGGATTGCACTATACCGGAGTTATACAGCATCCAAGAAATTGAATATTAAGTGTCATGAGGGATACCATGTTATTCGCTTTGCCTGGAAATGAATCCATTACAGGCCAACTGGCTTCGCACCTTAAAGCAGAAGTCGGTGAAATAATAACCAGAAAGTTCCCCGACGGGGAAACCTATGTTCAGTTTGTTTCTGGTGTTTCAAGAAAAAAGGTGGTATTGGTTTGCACCCTTGATCAACCCGATAGTAAAATTATCCCGCTCTATTTTCTGGCTAAAACGGCAAAGGACCTCGGTGCTGAAAGTGTTTGTCTTATTGCGCCTTATCTGCCGTATATGAGACAGGATAAAAGTTTTAAGCATGGTGAGGGCATAACTTCCCGTTACTTTGGAGAGCTCGTATGTTCACTAGCAGACACCCTTGTTACAGTTGACCCGCACCTTCACCGGATAACGTCTTTGTCAGAAGTAATTACTGGCAAATATGCAGTTGTTCATTCTGCAGAACAAATTGGGAAATGGATCACAAAGAACCTGCAGCGACCATTGATCATCGGGCCTGATGAAGAGAGTATACAATGGGTTTCAAAAGTGGCAAAGAAGGCAAATGCACCCTTTATTGCCCTTGATAAAACCAGGCTCAGCGACGAAGAGGTAGCTATCCGGGTGCCTGACCATCTCACGTTCAAGGATCGGACCCTCGTACTGATGGATGATATCATTTCAACGGGAGAAACTATGATAGAGGTGATAACTAAATTGAAAAGCATGAACCATACCAAGCCGGTTTGTATTGGTATACACCCCGTTTTTTCAGGCAATGCATTCATTAATCTGATGCAAAGTGGTGCGGCAGATATTGTCACATGCAACACTATTCCACATAAAAGCAATAAGATCGATATCAGCATTGCTTTAGCGGAAGGATTCCGGGAGTTATACAGGTAAGATCACAGCATACCGTCTACCACCAATCAATATAATTGAACAACTCAAGTCTTCTTTGGTAAACGTTTTCGAAAAATACTGCTATTTCATGTGCTCCTATTACACTGTTCGTAAGTACAACAAAGGATCTGTCCTTCTCCGGGTCCAATAGAATGATATTATTGTAACACCAGTTATTTCCCCATTGGAAATACAATGGGCGACCCAGACTGCTATCCACTCCTATCCCGTTTAACCAGTATAGATCTTTGAAACCACACACCCATGACCGTTCAGAATGCGTTCGAATCGTATTTACCCAGGAACTGGTTTCTTCCAGTAATCTAGAGGCACTTTGCTCATTTAAGTAGAGCGTTCCGTTGGCCAGTGCTGTATCATGTTCGCGGATCCTTCGGGCAAATGTACCGCCGCTGATGTAGCCGTGGGCTGGTTCCATTTCAAGCGAATAATTAAACCTGTATTCTGGTGATGCAAATTTTCCAAAATCATCGCCTACCACCTCTTTAAAAAGCTGTCCAGCCAGCAGGTAGGAAGAATCAGAATATTTAAAATTACAATCCGGATCAGCCTTACTGTTCACGGCATGCCGCAGGTATAGTTTCATTTGGCCCCATTCTTCTTCATTAAAATCAGACATCCTCTCATGAACAATCTGAGCAAATAAGGTCTTTGTAAGAGAAGCAGCTTCGAAGAAAGTGCTGTCACTGCAATTTTTTCTGTAGCTGTCGTGTTGATCTCCTTCAACCATGCAGACCACCACGGCATTGGAATTCTGAAATACTGAAAACGGATCTTTAATCACCTCACGTTCATGACCACAGGCCTGTATCACTGATAAAATGATCAGAAAAACTAAATATCTGGCTGGTGAAGTGATCATAGCACAAAGAAACATAAAAGGGTAGAACAAGACCTAACATGGGTCAGATGAAACTATGGCAAGTTCAAAGTACTTGCATTAAATAATTTATCAATTAACTTTTCATTGAATTCTTCAACTCCATTCTGATTCAGGTGGTGTGAGTCATAAAAATACAATGAGTCATCTAAATTCATTAGTTCATTAAAGTTATAGTATTCAGCCTTCACATTCATAAGGCTGTCAAAATGATCACGATCATCATAAGAATTATAAAGTGATCCGGTGACAGGTGCATAGATAAGAACCACTTTTATACCTCTATCGTTTAAAAGAGCAATTATTTGCCCGAATGCTCTCATCTGTGATACATCAAAGGTCCACTTATTGTCCAGGTGTTTGAAATAACCATAATGTTTAAGATCCCTTTCAACATACCCACCCTGAACATATGTATCGCTATCTTTATTGACCGGCTCCATATAGGATGAATTCAAATGCAGCACATCCCTCATAAAAGCAAAAATCAAGGTATTGTAGATCTTGACATGATTGATCTCCATGGCCATTTGAATGGAATACCTGTCGTTCTTGTCATTTGCGAACAGATCAAGTGCTGACTCGACCCCATCGATTGAAAATGTACCAGGGTACACCTCATATAGAACGAGTCCGGGGTTCAGTTGGTCGAGGTAACGATTCAGGAGAAGTTTTGTCTGGATCGGTGTCTGAGCACTTGACCCCAGGTTAAAAACATTCAGGTTTTGCTTCGCAAATATTCTTGGATCAAACCCCCGGTAAGCATGTGATGATCCCAGAACAAGCAAATCCACATCTTTAACTTCCTTTACCTCCTTTAATCTTGTATAGCTGTGCCCGTATGACCCCAATTTGTAGTTTAAATTTGACTTTAACCAGCCAGGAGAAAAGTTCCCCCAAAGAAACAACATGAGCAGATAAACCGCGAGGGAGAATGGAATAAACAGAAAGATTTTTCTAACAAATTTCTTCATTGCATCTAATCACATCAGAACTGAAAATAAATAAAAGGGGTCTCCTGTGTTCTCATGAAAATTGTAATTATAAATATAAGGACAGCATAGATTGTCCAGCGTATCCAATTTTGTCTTAAATGTACTATACCGGCAATAGCAAATTGCTCCCTTCTTCCGATCCATTCAATGATCATAAATACGGAGATAAGCAGACATAGGGTAAATGCTTTCCCTAACTCCGCTAATTCAGGAACAGAGAATAACGAAGTTGAGAATAGTCCTGAAAGAAAATTAAAGGCATGTGCTATGTTTTCTGCCCTAAAGAACACCCACGCGATAACAGTGAGGGTAAATGTCAGCAGCATCAACAGGCATTCTTTCAATGAAGGCAGGAGTTTATTTTCTGCGACGACATTAATATGGTCACGATGTTTGTTTGATAGCAGAAGTGGCAGAAAATAGACTGCATTCAGCATTCCCCAGACAATAAATGTCCAGTTCGCCCCATGCCAGAAACCGCTCACCACAAAAATTATAAATGTGTTCCTCACCTTCATCCACTTTCTTCCCCGGCTTCCCCCAAGGGGGATGTAAACATAATCCCTGAACCAGGTGGACAAAGAAATATGCCACCTTCTCCAGAATTCTGCCATATCTCTTGAAAAATAAGGGAACGCAAAATTCCGCATCAGTCGAAAACCAAAAAGGCGAGCGACGCCAATAGCTATATCAGAATAACCAGAGAAGTCTCCATAGATCTGAAAAGCGAAAAAAATTGCACCAAGAACCAACGTACTGCCCCCATAAATTTCAGAATGAGAAAATATCTCATCTGCGAAAAGTGCGCAATTATCGGCGATGACCATTTTTTTAAAGAGTCCCCACAAGATCTGTCTCATTCCATCTGTTGCTTCGATGTATTCAAACTTCCTTTTGACGAAAAACTGTGGTAGAAGATTTGAAGCTCTTTCTATTGGTCCTGCAACTAATTGAGGGAAAAAGCTCACGAATGCTGCGAACGATATAAAATCCCTGGTAGGGTTAAGTTTTCTTCTGTATATATCTATGGTATAACTAAGCGTCTGAAAGGTATAAAAGCTTATTCCAACAGGTAAAATGATATTCAATGAGTTCGATTGCACTTCAAATCCCATAAAAGAGAATGCTGAAATGAAATTCTCAAGAAAGAAATTATAGTATTTAAAGAACCCAAGAAAACCCAGGTTAACCAGAATACTCACCCATAGCAGCACTTTTCGGCGGCCTATATCAGCCGTTTTATTCAGCATGATCCCGACCGAATAATCAACCAGTGTACTGAAAAGAATCAAGGAAAGGAATCGCCAGTCCCACCATCCGTAAAAAAGGTAACTTGCCGAAATAACAACAATGTTCTGAAGTCTTAATTTTTTATTGGCCAACCAATAAAGAACAAAGACAACAGGTAGGAAGACAGCAAAGTCTATTGAGTTAAACAGCATCGAAACAGTTCACTTATTTATCCCAGTTGCATCAAAAGGTCAACGGGATCGACAAAGATGTAAAAAGAAAATGAAACGTTTGATCTATGGGCGGGAAACAGATAGCGTACGAGTTGCAAGAACCTCATTCGGGGTGCTGATCATACAATAATAGAATCCTGGCATGAATTGAGTGATATCAAATTCAGAATGAACTTCATTATTAAATAATGAGGATAATACAACTTTACCTGTTGCATCAATTAGATATAATTTAAGGTCATCGGGTAGATAAATGTCCGATAGATTTATATGCAACTTGCCTCCATCCGCCCATAGTTTAACATCAATGCTATTGTATTGACTGGGATCGAGCACCAGTATGTCAGAAAGCTCAGTGCTGCCATCAAAATCAACCTGGGCAAGTCTGTAAAAATATACCTGGTCAAGGATCCGGGGCAATTCAAATCTATATTGTTGTTCTTTATGAGAATTTCCTGCACCCCTTATTCTTGCAACTTCTTCAAAGTCTGTTCCATTTAAACTTTCCTGAACAATAAAGTAATCATTATTGGTCTCAGTTGCCGTTCTCCATTCCAGGTAAGTCATCCCATCGGAATGAGATACTTCTATACTAATGTAGCTGACATCCAAATAAACGTTGCCATGAAGTGGTCCGTCACTTGACCGCCAGTATTCCGTGTTCCCGATGAATATCTGGTTTGAGTTTCCGTTGCCTTCAGGATAAACATACCCGCTATCTCTCACGATAAAAGCTGATCCAGCGGGAAGATCAAGTTTAAAACCTGACTTAAAGATGAGCGTATCCTCAACAATAAATACAATCGCCCCGCAAGTGTTTACACTGATCTGAGAGCCGATGTACACAGGAGTGTTTATAAGAATTGTATCGTAGCAGTTCGAATTATTAGGGACGATACCTGTCTGCCATGTCGAGCCGTCTGACCAAAAACCTCGCGGTGTATCAATACTTACATTGATAGATGCACTGGAATAGTTCGTAAAAAAAAGCATAAAAAATGCAAAAGA
>DJML01000129.1 GCA_002436505.1 Bacteroidetes bacterium UBA6491
TATATCGTGGTCGTAGGTCATGCATATAAGATTCGTCAGGGGCTGGAGAATCTGGGATTAGGAAAAGTGCAGGAACTGACTGCAGAATAAATTTTAGCTTTTATAGAGATGCACAACTGTGCATCTCTACAAAGGTTTCAATACCAGCCTGTTCCCTTCAAGAACAGGTAAAACCGGCATTTTATCAATTGAAAGACAGTAATCGATGTCTTCCTCTATCCCTAAACGCTTAAATCGTTTGGCATGAGATGCATGGTCAAGGTAAGCCCTGAGATTGTCCTTCATACAATCGTATAAAGCGACCATCATTTCAGCCGCATCATTTCCCAGTTTAGTACTGGTGCCTAGTGCTCTGAGAACCGCACCAGCGAATAAAGAATCCTCCAGGTTTACTTTGTCTTTCCAGCCTGCGCAAAATAGTATTACATCTTTCTTCTGATCGATCAGATAAGATGAGAGCACGCTAAGATTAAGGAACGATCCAACAAGTATTTCATCTGCCTCAAGCGACATTCGAATGCATCGTGTACCATTGGTAGTAGTAAGAACTACATTTTTACCGCCAACTTTTTCACGTGAATATTCACGGGGTGAATTACCAAAATCAAATCCTTCTACTTTCTCACCATTTCGTTCAGCCCCAACCAGATGCCCTTTTGCTTTATAGGAATGTGCTTCTTCAACTGAAAGGACAGGTATTATTGACTTAGCACCGTTTGCCAGGGCCGCGCAGATCGTTGAGGTAGCCCTCAACACATCAATGACAACTACCACCTTACCCTTTAAATCATATTCCTTTAGCAATAAAGGACTTAGTACTACTTCTGAATTCATCGACGGCAAAAGTGAAACAATTCTTTGTGATCTGCAACAAAGATGAAGCGATACAAACAGATTTTTATCACCCGGTGTTTATTCCCTGTAAGGTTTATTTTTGCAGTTCTTTAAACGAAAAGATTATGAAAGAAGTATATATCGTTTCAGCGGTCAGAACCCCGATGGGAAGTTTCAATGGCATTTTGAGCTCTGTTCCGGCAACCAAGCTTGGAGCCACAGCTATAAAGGGCGCATTGGAAAAGGCAGGTGTTGAAGCCAAAGAGGTTCAGGAAGTGTTTATGGGAAATGTCCTTCAGGCAGGTCTCGGCCAGGCTCCAGCCCGTCAGGCAGCCATATTTGCCGGTATCAGTGATCAGGTGCCTTGCACTACAGTAAACAAAGTCTGTGCGAGCGGTATGAAAGCCCTTATGCTTGGTGCTCAATCCATTATGCTTGGAATAAATGATGTTGTGGTAGCCGGAGGAATGGAGAACATGAGTCTTGTACCACATTACCTGATGAATTCTCGTAAGGGATATAAATACGGAGATTTTACAGCGGTAGATGGTCTGGCACTGGACGGACTAAGAGATGTATACAACAATTACATGATGGGCAACGCGGCGGATGAAACGGCCGAGGAATACCATATTAGCAGGGAAGAACAGGATGCTTTTGCCATCGAGTCCTACAAGCGTTCCGCTAAAGCCTGGGAAACAGGCAAATTCAACGATGAAATAGTTCCGGTGGAAGTTCCTCAGCGAAAAGGAGATCCTTTGGTGGTTGCAGAAGATGAAGAATACAAGAATGTCATGTTTGAAAAAATACCGGGCCTCAGGCCTGCATTCAGCAAAGAGGGAACGGTTACAGCAGCAAATGCTTCAACCATGAATGATGGCGCGGCCGCAATTGTTATCATGAGCAAAGAGAAAATGGAAGCTCTTGGTCTTAAACCGATCGCACGTATAGCAGGATTTGCAGATGCAGCACAACGACCGGAAAGATTTACGACCTCACCTGCTCTTGCAGTACCTAAAGCAGTTGCAAATGCGGGATGCAAGATGGATCAGATCGATTATTTTGAGCTGAATGAAGCTTTCTCACTTGTGGGACTGGTAAATAACAAACTGATGAATCTGGATGCTGCCAAAGTGAATGTGAACGGAGGTGCAGTTGCACTTGGACACCCTCTTGGTGCCAGTGGCGCACGTATTCTTGTTACATTGATCAACGTATTGAAGCAGAACAACGGTAAATTTGGTGCCGCAGGCATCTGTAACGGTGGAGGTGGAGCCAGTGCAATGGTACTTGAGGTCTGATCCCCGATTGACCGCCCCAGTTATACTAAACTCCGCATATAACGGTTATTATTATTATGCGTAAAGTATGGTTAGTTGCTTTGATTTGCACGTTGTGCTCTGTCAGGTCGCAGGCTGCAACTGCCATTGATTCCGTTTATCACGATTCCATAAGGAACATTGAATACCAGTTGGAGGGTTTGAGTTACAGGATAATAAACAGTCCTGATCTTGAAGAAAGGATTACCAGTTGCTATTATTTTGTTCAAACATTAAAGAAAGCTCTTCTTATTCCTCAGAGTTTTGAATATGAGTTCACCACATTAAAAACGGTATCTGTTTTAAAACCCAAAGATGAAAAGTTCAGGATCTTTACCTGGAACCTGATTTTGGACAGCGGAAAATATATGTACTTTGGTGCAATCCAGATGAACAGATCAGATTCGCTCATTCTATACGGGCTTTTGGATAGTTCGGATTATATCAAAGATGTTGAATTTGAGACCGTTGACCACGAACATTGGGTAGGGGCACTCTATTACCAGATCCATGATTATAGATACAGAGGCAACCAGTATTATATGTTGTTCGGATGGGACGGCCAGGACGGAAATTCTACCAGGAAAGTGATAGACATGCTTTACTTCAAGAATGGAAAACCATATTTCGGAGAACCCGTCTTTTCAGTCGAAGGTGAAATGCTCAGCAGGATGGTATTTGAGTTTGCTGACAATGCCGTTATGCTCTGCCGTTACGATAAGAACGAGAAGAAGGTGGTAATGGCAAATCTTGTTCCTCCCAATCCTTTGTTTGAAGGCAGAAAGAATACTTATCTTCCTGATGGAACTTACAGTTACCTTGAATTCAGCAAAGGATACTGGGTCTATAAGGACCTTCTTTTTGACGACAGAAGAGAAAATTCAAATCTGTACAGACACCAGAGTCCTACTTCAGAAAAAAAGAAAAAGAAGAAGCAACAGCGATATGAGCGCTAGTTAGCTGTTTTCTCTAAACAGATCCATCACATCCTGGCTGATCCCTGTATAAGAGAAACCACCATCATGGAACAGGTTTTGCATGGTCACCATCTTTGTGTAATCCGAGAACAAAGACACACAGTAGTTTGCACAATCGTCACCGCTGGCATTGCCCAAAGGCGACATTTTATCCGCATAGCTCATAAAAGCATCAAAACCGGAAACACCTGATCCCGCAGTTGTTGCAGTTGGTGATTGAGAGATCGTGTTAACACGTACTTTTCTGAATTTACCATAGTGGTATCCAAAACTTCTTCCGATAGATTCCAGGAGCGCTTTGGATTCAGCCATCTCATTGTAATCAGGGAATACTCTTTGTGCTGCAATGTAGCTTAGACCGATAACCGAGCCCCATTCATTGATCGCATCCTTCTGATAGCAGGTTTGCAAAAGACGATGGAACGACATCGCAGAAATATCAAAGGTCTTTTTCATGAACTCATAGTTCAGGTCAGTGTATGCCTTGCCTTTTCTGACATTAAGGCTCATGCCTACAGAGTGAAGGATGAAATCCACTTTGCCGAACTTACTCATCGCTTTGTCGACCAGTTTGTCCATGTCTTCCTGCAAAGTAACGTCACATGCAACGATTTCAGATTTGGTTTTTTCTGCTAGTTCATTGATGGCGCCCATTCTCATTGCGATAGGAGCATTGGTCAAAATGAACTCAGCTCCTTCTTCATGACATGTCTCTGCCACTTTCCAGGCAATCGATTGATCATTCAAAGCACCGAATATGATGCCTTTTTTCCCTTTAAGAATTTGATTTCCCATTTAATACTTCTTTTCGATGGTGCAAGTTTAGCGAAAATCGTAGGATTTCACTTTGTATGATTTGAACAATCGCATCGATTAGCTTCAGTAGATAAACTATTTAAGAAAATATGAAACTAAAACAAAATGAATGCCTTTGGTGTATACCTGTATTTTTATTGCAAATGGTGAGGTTCTGCCGGCATAGATGATATTTGATATTATCATCTTACACCTTTTCTCACCCCCGTCACCCCCCAGAACGAAGTTAGGAATTCCTTTCATTGCATACAATGCCTGTATTTAGCTGTCTTTGCCATAAATAGCCATGAANNCGTCAAATGGTGTGGAGAACACCTTTACACAGATTTTTTTAGGCTAAATATTCCGTATCTTAAATTCCCCTTAAAAAAACAAAAAACACTATGATCCCTGTTTTGTAGTATCACGTCGTCGCTAAATAAGATCATGGTCGCTTAAAATTACAGTGCTCTGTATTTCGCTAATGAAGAGATCAAAAGAAGGAGCAAATTAATACTATGAAAAAATTATAAAGGCATTGGTCGTTGAACTAAACCCTTATATTTTTATAAGAACCTCAGTTCTGAGAGACAATGAACCTGCCTTTTAAAGAATGCCGCTCGGTGGTGATAACATAGAAATATACCCCTGATTTAAAATCAGTCTGCTTAACAACCAGTTCATTAGATTTAATACCGATGTACTGGTGAATGATCTGTCCTTTGGAACCGTAGATAATCACATCACATGACTCTCCCTGCCCAAGATCAAAGATCAGTCTGCTGTCACCAATTACCGGATTAGGTACCACCTGGCTCTGGTTTTCCAATATTCTGTTTACAAGGATCTCATGTGCTACGGTCTCTCCAAATAGACCAAGATCGATCCGGATGAATATCTTTTGATTGTAAATCGGTTCATCCCATAAATAGGAATAGTAAACCTCTTTATCCTCGCTGCCGCAAATTCCGGGGTAAAGGTGAATTTCTTCAAGCGCATTGGTATCTGTGCCCGCAAGGATCCTTATGTCTTCACAAGAAAATCCGTTGACCGTTGTGAACTGGATCAACACTTTACCTCCTGTTTTATCTAAACTGAATCTTGTCAGATACTGATCACCCTGTCCAGCAAAGGCCTGATTAATAGTCGCTAAAAGAAATATGACCAGATGGTATCGCATTATATGAACAGCAGATATAAATAATAAACGAGAATATTGGCATTTTGGTTTTAGCGATCATCAAATCATT
>DJML01000054.1 GCA_002436505.1 Bacteroidetes bacterium UBA6491
GTCGCGGGTTCGAGTCCCGTTTCCCGCTCAAAGTAACCTCTGCCCGAAGTAAGCGGTATTTGTTGCCTTTATATCATGTAACCGCCCGGACTGCTGTTCGAATCCATTGTATCGATCCGTCTTCCATCCATTGACTTTTTTCCCATTTATTCTTTTCTGGGTGAACCTTCAGATGAATGATTCAACAATGATTTCTGAAATTCAAACGGACTTTGCTTTTGCAAAAAGTGGAGGAGATCAATTAGCCGATGCACATGCACAAGGGATTTAAATTGGCCATCTGTCCGATCATTGTTTCTAATTCACGACAGTTTGCAACGATCACTTACTATTTTCTGTCTCTATCAATAAAACCCAATGAAAAAGCATACTTGCACGAACATCTGTATTGCCCTCATATTCGCCTTTTCCCATCTTACCGCCTTCGGGCAGGTCTGGTTTAAAACTTATTCGTTGCCGACAGGAAGTACCATCAACCAGCTAAAAGCGATGGATGACGTTTTATACATCGCTTCGGACAGCGGGCTTCATGCGTTCAATGAAGAAGGGGTTTGGAAGAGTTACACCCAGGCAGGAAATCTTCAGCTCAACGATATTAAAAGCATCGATATCTCCGGATCGCAGGTGCGGATCGGGCTGCCCGAAAGGCAGGTTGCAGTTATGAATGACACCAATTGGAGTACCTTCCAGTTCAACGGATCCTTGGCATTCAGCTACTGCAGCAGGATCCAGAACCTCGGCGGATTCTGGTATTACGGCACGGATGCAGGTCAGGTTTACCTGCTACTGGATACACTGGCCATTAACCTGGTTGATGGATATTCACCAGGAATGATCACCGGAATCAGCGAAACAACCAACGGTGTCTTTATCGCACTGTCCTCCAACGGCATTTATCTCGACATTGACGGTACAACATTCTTTCTTGACGAAAACAACTCCCTTTTGCCCAGCAGCAATATATTATGTGGCATTGTTCATGAGGATGTAGCCTACGACGGCACCGACAACGGACTGTATGTGGCAGATTTCAATGTAGGGCCACCCCCTGCGGTTCAGATCTACAATACCAGCAATTCCCCTTTGCCAGGCAACCGCATCCAGGCCCTTTGCGCTGACGGAGAAGCCATCTGGATCGGAACGGACAAGGGATTAGTGAAATGGACCGGCGCTTCAAATTTTGAAATCTATAGTACGGACAATTCAAACATTCCATCCAACGATGTTCGCCACATTGAGGTAACCGAGAATAATCTTTGGATCGCAACGGGCAATGGAAGAATTAGCTTTACGCAACGACTGGCCGGATATGTACATTCAGATCACCCGGACGAGATAACAGTCTACCCGAACCCTGCAACTGATAGGTTGCATGTTGACCTCCCGATACCACCTTCAGGACATCCGTACGAAATATGTATTGTAAATGACAAAGGTCAGGTCGTGAAAGTGCTGCAAGGTGTACCTCTCCAATCCATGGATGTATCTGATCTAACATCTGGATCTTACTATTTAAAGGGAATAGTTTCCGATGCGCATGTAACCATACCCTTTATTGTGCTTCGAAGAGACTGATAAAGCATCAGCGAGAGCAACCACTGAATGTTTTTACACTAAATTTATCTGTGGAGCTAACGGACTTCGAACTTGTTCGTTTAAGTAGTTGATATAGCACATATATGAACAATTAGAAGGCGACGTGCAACACTTTTATGGGTTTTTGATAGATCTAAAATTCCTTTGGGCCCATCTTTACTTAACTTGCGACATTCTACATAAATTCAATGTCATCAACAGAATCAAGAGAGATCTGGATGATAAAGGGATCAAACAAAGTTGGCTGGCCGAAAAGCTGAACAAGCGCTAAGATCTTTGCGGTGCCTGTGGGTTGAATTCATGTTAGAAGCAAGCAAAGGAGAGCGCATATGAAAATTGAATTTAAAGAAGAGCAAAAATTCATTCAATGGTGGCTTTGGATCATTTTAATTCCAATTGGATTGTTGTTGATTTTCGCAATTTATAAACAACTGGTTTTAGGAGAACAATTTGGAGATAGACCAATGTCTGACCTTGGATTAGTAATGGTTTCAATACTTATTTTCTTCCTAATGGGACTTTTCTTCATTATGAAGCTAAAAACCACCATCAACACGAATGGAATACAGATTAGTTTCTTCCCTTTTACAAAAAAGAAAGTTCTTTGGAGCGAGATAAAGAACATAAAAGTTATGAATTACGGAATTGTTGGAGGTTGGGGAATTCGACTTTGGACAAAATACGGAATAGTTTATAACATGAGGGGAAATAAAGGACTTGCGATTGAATTAAAAGACGGAAAAAAATTTCTAATCGGAACGCAAAAAGAAGCTGAATTAAAAACTGTCGTGGAAAAATGCCAGTTGCTAACAATGTAAAACCGCAATAGCGGTAGATTCAAATGCCGGGGTTGCCTGCGCTCCTGACATTGACGACCAGGCACCGTTCCTTTCAATCTAGGTGCTTTTTTATTCGTGGAGCTGCCGGGGTTCGAACCCGGGTCCGGAGAAGGAATTGACAGCGCTTTCTACATGTTTATCGGTCGTTGTTTTTCGAAGACGGCAAGGACGACCAAAACCCTAAACCTTCTCTTATCCGATTGAATGATCCTTGGGTTAGTCGGAAATTACCCGCAGATGGCCTGACAGTTTCGACCACTTCGGTTCGGGTGTCGCCTTGCCAGAACCCCCGGAAGTGGATGGCTTGTCCTAATTCTGATTAGGCAGCCATGGCGTAGTTAAAATCGCCGTTTCAAGTTTTGAGTATTCAGATTTAAGCGCCTACACTCAACACGCTACATGCTTACACCTCAATTGGCCAACCCGTCAAATCCATGTCAGCCCCATTGGGTATCTTTGTCTATGCAAAAATAACGCCAAATGACGCTTGTTGTTCGGCCCGTGGCAATTCTCTGCTATTCTGGCAGATTTATAACGGAACGAACCTGATAAATTTTAAATGGATAAAACAATAAATAATCTTAGCGCAACGAATCACAGTGTTGAGTTTTTCCCTTTGAGATGATAACTGCTTGATTAAAACTTTTTTATCATGTAACATAATTTGTATCTTGGAACTTTAATCCACGATGCGACAACTCATTTACCTGGTAATTTCATCAGTGCTGATCGCTGCTCTGTTTACCTCTTTTGGAACAAGTCCCAGGTACGGGAATCTTCTTTTGTATCCATTTTCCCCTCTGGCTATTGATTCGGAGTCGGGTGTTCACAAGACGATTGACTTGCCTTTTGAGGGCGAACTGTGGATCGGATACGACAGTTTGGGGATTCCGCACATCAAAAGTGACAACGAGCGCAGTGCATCCTTCGGGATCGGCTATGTGCATGCCCGTGACCGTTTGTTCCAGATGGAAATGCTTCGAAGACAGGTCCTTGGCCGACTATCTGAAGTGGCAGGTGAGAAGGCCATGGTGCTCGACCGGTTCTGGCGCAAATTCAGATTTGAAGAACAATGTAAAAACAGCATGGCAGAACAGGAAAGGAACAATCCTGAGGCATATGCAATCTATGAAGCCTACGCTCAAGGAGTAAACACCTATGTGAGGCAAATGAATGGCCGTGAACTTCCGCTGGAATTCCGACTTATAGATTTTAAACCCATGGAGTTTGAACCTTGGCACGTCCTTTTGCTTAGCAAAGCAATGGCCTATGACCTTTCGTATGATGAGGATGATCTGGAATTTTCACACATTGCAGAAGTGCTTTCGCAGGATCTGATCGATCTGTATTACCCCTGGGTCAGTTCACGCTCTTTTCCCATATACCCGGATATTCAGCTTACAGACAGCCTGATTCAGGCCATGCCAAAGGAACCGCTTGAAATATTCAAAACGAATACAGCGTTCAAAGGCGCTAAGTTCTTCACGGGGGATAATTATAGCATAGGTTCCAATAACTGGGCCATTGCCCCTAAGAAAAGTGCAACAGGAAACCCGATGCTTTGCAATGATACGCATCTCAAACTCCGGCTTCCAGGGATATGGTACGAGATCGTCGTAACGACCGATGAAAGAAAACGAAGAGGCCTGACCGTTGCCAGCAGTCCAATGATGCTGATAGGATTCAATGAATACATTGCCTGGGGAGAGACCAATGCGACCTGGGATCTTGTGGACTTTTACCATCTTGATATCAACGAAAAAGGGGATGCCTACCTGCTTGATGGCAAAGAAGTGCCACTGGTACCCTTTACAGAGACCTTTAAGGTTAAAGGAGGCGAAGACATACAGATCACGTACCGACAATCCTTTTTTGGGCCAGTAGATACCCTTTATGGCGAGGTACTTGCTACAGCATGGGTAGGTTCTCTGTCAGGTGATGAAGGAGCAACGTTCCTTGGTTTTCAGAATGCACGTTCAGTAGCTGAGGCTGCATTGGCAACGAATCATTTTAAGGTCCCGCCGCAAAATTTTGTTCTGATCGACAGGGAGGGGCATATTGGTATGGTCACCGGTGGAGTTGCAGAACGGCATAAAACCAGATCACGGGGGATAATACATGCCAAACGTAGTTCAGACAAAGCAGATTATTTTGCCACCAATAATATTCTTAATGAATTTGATCCGGAAAGAGGTTGGGTGGCTTCTGCAAACCAAAGTCATGTATACGGTGAAGCAGCAGGATGGCTCAGTTATCGTTTCACTCCAGTGAGCAGGGCAAGAAGGATCGCTGAATTCCTTAATGATTCGGTGAAGATTGATAAAGAATACATGCGGAAGATGCACATGGATGCCTTTGATGAGGAATGGACATTCATGCGAGAACGGATGATCGCAAATTGTCCGGAAGAATGGAAAGAACATCTAAGAAACTGGGATGGCGTATGCCGTGTCGAAGAGATCGCGCCTGCCCTTTTCGTTGCATATAAAAGAATATTGTGTGATCTTTTCAATGCCAGGTTGGGCCCGGATATTACCCTGCC
>DJML01000056.1 GCA_002436505.1 Bacteroidetes bacterium UBA6491
TTATTTCGTTGTTGTTATATGCTATTGATTCTGAACCGGAGATTCAGGTTCAGCAGCCGCTTTTTCAACAAAACCGGTAATGGTGAGGTACTGTGTTCCACCTTCGCCGTTATGTTTTACAGTCACGGTTTTAGTGAATTTACCTGGCCGGCTTCTTGAATTGTAAACAACAGTTATTGATCCGGAAGTCCCGGGAGCAATTGGTTCTCTTGTCCACTTTGGAGAAGTACATCCGCATGAAGCTGTAACAGAAGTTAATACCAAAGGAGCGTTACCTGTGTTTTTGAAAGTAAACTCAACGGTAGCCTGTGTGCCTTCTTTGATGTTACCAAAGTCATGAGTAGTTTTAGCGAATTCAATCTTTGCATCACTTGACGATTCAAGCGTGATGGTCTTTTTCTCTTGATCCTGGGCGAATGCTGCACCAACAAAACCGGCAGCTAGCATTATCGTAAGGAAAGTTTTTTTCATAATACTTTTTGTTTGAGTCAAAAATAAGTTTTCGAATATACATTAACAAATCACGTGCCAATATGACCGTGAGATAACATCTTTATTGATAATCAGGTTTTCTTTTTTCTAAAAATGCAGCAGTTCCTTCATTAAAATCTGCTGTTTGAAACGCTGAGGCAAACTCCCTGATCTCGGTTTCCATGCCATTCGCAACTGGTTCGTAAAGATCATTAAGGCATTTGATCACTTTACCTATGGCCGCTGGTGACTTGAACGCAAGCTTTTCTATGATCCTGATACATGCAGGCATTAGTTCTTCCTGTTCAACTATTTGGTTGGCCAAACCTGTTTCTTTTGCCCTTTCAGCATTCATGTTATTTCCTGTAATAAGCATTTCCGCTGCCAGTCCTTTACCAATGATCTGGGCAAGTCGTTGTGTGCCACCATATCCAGGAGGAACTCCAAGATTTACCTCCGGCTGTCCAAAAACGGCATTGGGGGAAACAACTCTGATATGACATGCCATGGCCAGTTCACAGCCGCCTCCTAGTGCATAACCGTTCACCGCTGCAATCACAGGCAGCCTGGAATTTTCTATTGTATTCATCACATTATGACCTTCCCTGCTCATTTTCTCAGCTTCCTCAGGTGTGAAACCGGCAAATTCCGCTATGTCAGCACCGGCAGCGAAAGCCTTTGCTCCGGCTCCAGTAATAATGATTCCCCTTATCCCCGGATCATCCTGGACCGATGTTACGGCAGTTTCAATCTCTTTAAGTAATTCAATGTTCAAAGCATTCATTTTGCTTTCCCTGTCGATCATCACGATAAAAGCATTGTTCTCGATGCTCGTTTTGATGTGAGAGTATGAAGTATCGGTATTCATGGAGGCAAAGATAAGTTATGGAATCAACGATTCTGTATTTTTGTCGCAATGAAAGTATTTAGTGGCTTAGATGGAATTTTCCCGAAAAGTGACCTGCAGGAATGGAGGAACCTGATCGAGAAGACCCTGAAGGATGGTTCAGTTGATGACCTGGAATATGATGTCCTGGGAATGAGAGTAGAACCGGCGTATACTTCGGAGAACGGGAGACAAGAATACCGGATACCGGCATTTGACAATAGCAAAACACAGATATTCCTTCCCGAGAACAAGCAAAAGCTGGATCAGAAAACATGGGCAACCATTGGAGTAGATGGTGCATTCCGGTCAGGTGACGGTCAAATAACTGAGGTTCGAAGTTGGGATGGTCATGTGTTGTCCCAGAACAAAAAGCTGGCGACAATAGATAGGACGGCGAAAGGACTTAAGCAACTGAAAGAAAGAATTGTTTCAGGTGATTCGGACCTATGGATCGAAAACAAAATGACCACGTCATTCTTCATAGAAATTGCCTGGCTGCGTGCCTTGCGTTCAGTAATTGCAACGGCCGGAAAAAATACCAGGATCATTTCGATACTTCCATTCAAAGAAGACGGACATGCACATGACAACTTGCTGAGATTTACGACTTCTTGCTGTGCTGCACTAATTGGTGGCTGCCATGGCATCTGCATCCCAACATTCAATGGGGATGAAGATGAGAAAGCAATTAACCTTTCAAAGAACATCCCTGTTATTTTAAGAGAAGAGGGCCATTTAAGTATGGTCCAGAATGCTTCCGACGGTTCATATTACATTGAAAATCTCACCTCCAGGTTTTTAGAAGAGGTAGAAGTGGTTCCAGACGTGAAAAATGTCTCACGTGAAGATGTCAGGCAGATTCTATCGGCAGAACAAATAGATATCAGGTCCAGATACGAGGAATCCGATATTAAAGATGTTTCTCATCTGGGATATATTGCCGGGAAGGCCCCTTTTCTGAGAGGCCCGTATCCAACGATGTATACAGTACGGCCCTGGACCGTAAGGCAATATGCCGGCTTTTCAACGGCCGAAGAATCAAACGCATTCTACCGAAGAAATCTGGCAGCAGGGCAAAAAGGGCTGTCTGTGGCCTTTGACCTCGCTACTCACCGCGGTTATGATTCAGATCATCCGAGGGTGGTAGGCGATGTAGGTATGGCCGGTGTCGCAATTGACAGTGTTGAGGACATGAAAAGACTGTTTGATGGAATACCGCTGGATCAGATGTCAGTATCGATGACCATGAATGGAGCTGTATTGCCGATCATGGCGTTCTACATTGTTGCAGCAGAAGAGCAAGGCAATGGAGTGCCACCGGAAAAATTAACAGGAACCATTCAAAACGATATTTTAAAAGAGTTCATGGTCCGAAACACTTACATCTATCCGCCAAAGCAATCCATGCGTATCATTAGCGACATATTCAAATTTACTTCTGAGCGTATGCCGAAATT
>DJML01000082.1 GCA_002436505.1 Bacteroidetes bacterium UBA6491
CGGAGCAAAACGAGACGAGAACGGCATGTACCGCATCATTGGTCGTGTTGATGATGTGGGGAATGTAAGCGGGCACCGATTTGGGACCGCTGAAATAGAAGATGCGATCGACTGCCATCCAAATATTATAGAGACAGCAGTGGTGGGATATCCACATAAGATAAAAGGACAGGGGATCTATGCCTATGTCGTGTGCGACAAAATCCCGGTCGACCCAGAACTTGTAAGGAAAGAGGTCGTTGACATTGTGATCGAGCACATAGGCAAAATTGCTATTCCGGAAAAGATCCAATTCGTTGAAGGTCTTCCAAAAACCAGGTCTGGAAAGATCATGCGACGCATTTTACGCAAGATTGCCGAAGGCGAGCCGGAAAAGCTTGGTGATACCAGCACATTGCTTGACCCTCACGTTGTTGAAGATATCGTTAAAGGAGCTTTGTGACAGAATATCAAACACAATGGAATGCAGCGTTTGCACAAAGACATGTGTCTACTAGTAAACCCAATACCGAATGACCAGACATTCTAAGATTCGATCTGTGTTCTCTCTGAGGATACTTTTTATTCTTGTTTCTTATTTTGGGTTGGCATTCCCTTCAAGTGGCACAGCTGTCCTCGGAGGGAACATTACCTACAAACATGTTGACTCGTTAATTTACGACGTAGATCTGACCATTTACAGGGATTGCAGAGGTATCGGTTTTCAGAGCAGCGTGATCATGTATGTCACCTGCGGCAGCGAAACCCCGGTATCTCAGACTTTTACCCGAATAGCCATTTCAGATGTCAGCCCTGTATGCTCTCGCGTTACAAGCCCCTGTACCCCATCAAATACGTTTGGAACAGGAAAAGGGATTGAAAAACATGTTTACAGAAAAAGGATCGATCTTTCAAAAACAGCATTTAACAAAATAACGGCATGCGGAAAGGTAAGGTTCGAGTATTCAAATTGCTGCCGTACCGGTTCGATCACAACAGGGGCAGCAAGCAGTAATACATACCTATTTGCAATGCTTGACCTGACCAAAGCGACTGCAAATTCGAGTCCCCGGTTTGAGAACGAGCCTCCATTCTACGTTGCAATAAACAGGGGCTCAAAACACCTGTTCAAGGTTAAGGACCGCAGAGACAATGACTCGTTTAGTTTTCGTCTGAACTTTCCTATGAAGTCCTATAAGAATTATGTGTCTTACTCCGGTTCTTACAGCCTGTTGAAGCCATATACCATCTATGACCCGTTCAAAAATGGTCTTATCTATCCGAACGCAGATCCTCCGATCGGTTATTATTTTGACACCATCGAAGGATTACAAATTTTTACACCCACTTCCTATGAAGTAACGGATATTGTGATAGAGGTTATTGAATGGAGAAAGGACAGTTCAGGTAAGCCCCAAAACATTGGGATCACCATGATTGATTATATATCAGCGGTTGAGGCATTTCAGCAAAATAATCCACCGAAAGTCATATCGCCATTAAACTATTACGTATGCAAAGGTGATTCTGTAACGATAGATATCGAGACCTTTGATTATACTTTCGTTCCTCCTCCGCCTGATACTTTGCTACCTGACACTTTAATCGTCACCTGGGAATACAATGACAGCAGCAATATCTTTGGCAATCTTTCCATTCTGGATACCAATGATATTCATCCGACGGTCAGGTTTACCTGGAGGGTGCCGGATGATTCAGCAACCAGAAAAAACAATTTGATAACACTAAATTTAAACGACAACCATTGCAGATATCCGATCAGAATAAACCAAACTGTTGATATTCAGGTGCTTGAACGACCAATCCAAAAATATAAGGTAAAAAGTCTAGCATGCGGAGCATATGCCCTAGAAGACAATTCCCTTCATTCGGGGCCAATTTGGGATGTGCTTGATACCCAGGGTGTGCCTTTAAGAGACACGTCACTTGTCATATTCTCGAAAAGGAAAACGGATACCAGTTTTCTAAGGATCGATACCTTAACCATATTTCAGGAAGGCAGGTACATCATAAGGCTTAAGAGTAAAAATGCAGGAGGTTGTTCTGAATATAGTTATGATACCATAGATGTTAAAGTAAGCAGTTTCGAGCTGTTCTCCAATGTTGACAGCCTTCTATGCAATGACTGGAATTTCCGATTGTTCCCGGACGGAATGGACACCTCTATTTCCGCGGATTACCGTTGGAGCACTTCTTCTTTGGATACCCTCCCTTCCATTTCAGTGGAACGAGATACAAATGATCAGGTCATTGACCTTACTGTAACTACTACAGACGGATGTGTTCATAGTGACCAGATCGTCTTAATAAACAAATACAGGCCGTCAATAAAATTGATCTCTGACACAACGGTCTGTAATCCATTCACTTTAAGATACGACGTAAATGACCTTGTCGATACAGACAAGCTCAATACAGCATTCTACTGGGAAAACGGTGATACTTCCCGGGTGAAGGAAATATCCTCAGCGGGTGATTATTACCTGTCCGCGAAAAATTATTGCGGATCGGATACTTCTTTCATCCATGTTGAGGCATTTAATGTTCCAGTATTAGAACCCATACCTTCTTTTGTGGCGTGTGTTCCCCTGGACACCATCCTTAGAATGAATGATTTAGAAGGCCCTGATAATGGTCCGTACACATACCGATGGAGTACAAAAGACACAGCAAGGCAACTGAACATAAATGAACCTGGCACTTATGGTTATTCTATTGAGAATATCTGCGGATCAGACTCATCATCGGTAACAGTACTCTTATTAAATGCGCCGGATGTAAATTTAGGCCCTGATACATTAATCCTAAGCCAAATTCCGGACTTTGAGTTAGTGGCAGATACGATTGAGGGAGATTATTTATGGAGCACAGGGGATACGACCCGGTCACTTCACATCACCTCTGCCGGAACGTATTGGGTTACTGTGGTCAACAAATGTGGCTCATCCAGCGATACCACCACCATTCAATTGCTGTCAGTGGATGATCTGCTGACCGACTCTTATAAAATTATCCCAAACCCGAATGCAGGCTTATTTAAGATCACCGGGGAAGATATGAACAATGCCTATGTATCCATGACGGACCTTACGGGAAGGTTTGTAAGTGTTGATCAAAGGTTAATAAATGGTGAGATCCATTTAACCATTTCCAATCCGGATCCAGGGATATATTTTGCAACCATCAGAACCAAAAAGGGAACAGCAACACTGAAGGTCCTGGTTAAAATATAACCAATTTACTTTCAGATTTTTACGCTACATACGATGCCACATTTTCTAAAATTGGGGCACGTGGCATGAACCAGCTTCTAAATCCTTTGTAGTGACAATAAACTTCATGATAAACATCAGAAGGCAAAGAATATTTTAATTATATTGCAGCGACTGATAAATGTTCAATTGAACAAAAAAATTCCATAGTCGAATTCCTTAATAGATCGGAGCCCATATGACGTTCCTGATTTATTCAGGGATAAGAATGAAGAAATATGACAGATTTTTTTAGCCACTTAATACACGAATTTGAGTTCCCGCTGAAAAACAACGTGCTTATTTTCTCGTTGGTCCTGCTTATTATCCTGCTTTCTCCTGTCCTCCTTCGCAGGGTAAATATTCCGGGGATCATCGGGTTGATCGTCTCTGGTGTTATCATAGGCCCACATGGTCTTAATATACTTGAGAAGAGTTCAGCAGTGGAGCTTTTCTCTACCATTGGTCTGTTGTATATCATGTTCATTGCCGGTCTGGAGCTTGACATGAATGAATTCAGAGCCAACAGGTATAAAAGTCTTGTCTTTGGTTTCCTGACATTTATTATCCCGCTGGGCATCGGCTATCCTGTGTGTTATTATTTGCTGGGATATGATTTTAATGCGAGTGTGCTTACTGCTGCCATGTTTGCAACACACACGCTGGTGGCCTATCCTATTGTCAGTAAACTTGGTGTTTCGAAGAACCAGGCCGTGGCGATTACAGTCGGAGGTACAATATTGGCAGATACCGCCGTTCTGATCATTCTGGCCATTGTACTCGGGAATCATCAGGGATATATTTCACAGGAGTTTTTTATTCGGCTTGCCATTTCACTGGCCTTCTTTTCGATCATCATGTTTGTTGTTATTCCGAGAATAGCCAAATGGTTCTTCAGTAAGCTTGAAAGTGAAAAGCACTCCCACTACATATTTGTACTGGCCGTGGTATTCTTCGCTGCGTTCCTTGCAGAAGTTGCAGGTGTAGAGTCGATCATAGGCGCTTTTATCGCGGGATTGGCTTTGAACCGACTTATACCTCACTCTTCAGCACTGATGAACCGAATAGAGTTTATCGGTAACTCCCTTTTTATCCCCTTTTTCCTGATAAGTGTGGGCATGCTGGTAGATATCAGTGTGATCTTCAGTGGCACCATGGCCGTGATCATTGCCGTGACATTATCGGTTGTAGGATTGTTTGGCAAATGGTTCGCAGCATTTATTACGCAATTGATATTCAGGTACTCCAGGGCTCAACGACAGTTGATCTTCGGACTTAGCAGTGCCCGTGTAGCAGCTACTCTTGCCGTAATACTTGTAGGATACAAGGAAGGGATTCTGGATGAGAACATCCTTAATGCCACCATCCTTCTGATCCTGATCACAAGTATTGTCGCCTCATTTGCCACAGAGAAAGCAGCAAAGGTCATTGCTGTAAGTGAAGATGAAAAACCGGCGGAAATTGATAACCTTTTCAACAATGAGCATATCCTTCTTCCGATTGAAGACGTGGCCAATATTAAAAAATTACTTGAATTTGCGATCCTGATCAAGGAAGCCAAGTCACCAAATCCAATATCGGTATTGTCTGTAGTTTCCAACAACGAAGAAGCAGAGATCAATTTGCTGAAAGCCAGGAAGAAGATGGAAGAACTGGTAAAACAAGGTTCTGCAGCAGATAAGAAGGTGCATATAATAACCACCATCGACCACAACGTTGCCAGTGGGATAGCCAGGATATCAAGAGAGGTCATGGCCAACATTATAGTCATCAGCTGGCCACAGAAAGCAGGTATCATTGACAAGTTAATAGGAGAAAAGATCGATAACGTTTTGAACAACACGGACAAGACAGCTTTCATTTGTCACATGGATAAACCGCTGGTCCTGCATAAACGTATCTTTATGATCGTTCCGTCCCTGGCAGAGCGCGAAAGCGGGTTTAAACTTTGGTTGAACAAGATATCTAAACTGGCCCTGGAACTAAGCATTCCGATCACTGTGCAGTGCAATTCCTTAACACAGGATGCCATTGAAGATTACCTAAGGATCAATAAGACATCGGTTGACATAGTTTTCCGGTATTTCGATAACCTCGAAGATTTCAGGGTACTCTCAAAACAGATATATAAGGATGATCTTGTGACTTTAGTTGCAGCAAGAAGAGGAGCTATTTCCCACATCAATATCCTTGAAAATCTGCCGACAAAAATGGAAAAACTATGTGGTGAATGTAGCAGACTGGTCATTTATCCGCAATCATATGCACAGGATCAGATCTCCAATGCATATGAAGACATGGCGCCCCCGAATTTAAAAAGGAAAACAATGATCAAGTTGCAAAAACTCCTGAGATAGAAATTGTGATTTTGTTTCTAATTGCTTTGACTTGCAATGCCTTGTTTGTTTGAATTAAAGATCTTGTTACTTAACGATCTTAAGGATCTTCTGAAACCGTGGATCATCTTTGACCGGAACAAATTTAGGGTCGGTCTTTAAACCCATGATAAATATGGTAATTCCGCCATCATCCATGTCTTTTTCAAGCCATTCGAGGGCTTTCTCCTTATCTCCAAGTCCCATATAAATTGTCGCAATCATGTATGCTGGCACATATCCCAGTTTTCTCTTGCTCAGGTGAATATTGAGAATATCCTGTGCTTCTTCTGTTCTTCCGGACATGCCATAACAATAAGCAAGCATCCAGTTCGTGTTCTTTCCGCTGGTGTCCCTTTCAGTAAAAGCTTCAATCGCTTTATCATATTCTCCTGCTCCCGAATACAGGTATCCTAATTCCCAGAGTAAGAACGGGTCCTTTGGGTATTGTTCTAAAACGCCCAGAATATATGTGATGCCAAGTTGAACCTTGCCTCCGTAGTAATAGGTGTGTCCGAAATCAGCATGATATTTTACAGAGATCGGGTCTAATTGCTTCGCTTTTTCAAGTAACTCTATGGCCTTATCTAATTCCCCGTCAAGCAAATAGTAGCTTGCCAGTTTATCATATGCGCTTAAATAGCTTGGGCTTATTTCAATGGCCTTGGTCAGATATTTAATGGCAAGTTCCTTTTCGAATTTAAAATAATGGATTGCACCCAAAGCACCATAGCTTTCTCCGCTGGAGCTATCTAGCTCAAAAGCTTTCATTGCCGCTTCAGTAGCTTGTTTGATCACACTATTGGTAGAGGTTCTTCCCCAAAAAATATGATCGAGGTATGCATCTACCAACCCGACATAGGCCTTGCTGAAATTCGGATCTATCTTTATCGCTTTTTCAAAACAATCAACAACAGCTTTTAGCTCTTCAGGTGTACCATAGCCTCTGTGCATCAACTCTAAACCCTTCTGGTAAAGCATATACGCTTCGGTATTCACAGTAGGTATCTTAGCCAATTGGTCACGGGCCTCATCTGTGAGTACCAGCTGCAGTTCCTTAGCTACCGATTGAGCAATTGAATTTTGCAGAATGAATACATCATCTAACTTTTTATTCAGTGGCGGAAGCGACCATATCTGCTTATCTACAGGAATATCTATCAGCTCCACACTTACTTTAATGTTATCGGAAACAACCTGCACTCTGCCCTCCAGGGCATAAGTAACCTTCAGCTCCTTGCCAACCTCCTTGAGAGTATATGGTTTGTTTTTAAAATACATGCAGGAAGACCGGGAGATCACTTTCAAATTGTTAATTGAAAGCAACTGTGACCTTATCTCGTCGGCTATTCCATCAATAAAATATTGCTGATCTTCCTTATTGCTGTGATTTTCAAAAGGAAGGACAGCTATCGATTTTTCAATCGAAACCTCGTTTGCTACCTTTAATTTTCCCCGCAATGTCTCCTTTGGAGGGATAGGAAACCCTTCATTTCCCAATGCATAAACATTGATCGGGTTTGCAACATTTTTAAATTCAAAGCTCCCCAGCAACTGTGCAATAAAATTGGGATTGTTACTGATCCTGGAATACACGTCTTCAGAGAACAATACGGTACCCGGCTGACCCAACGACTCGATCCTGGAAGCGATGTTCACTCCATCGCCATAGATCCGGCCTTCCTGAAAAAGAACTTCACCAATATGTACTCCGATCCTCAAAGGTACCTGAACGCCCTGATGCAATTCCTTCTGGATACCCATCGCACATTCCATTGCAACCGTAACGCTTGGAAAAATACACAGACTGCCATCTCCGTAAAAATTTATTACCTCACCCCCAAAATTTTCAGTCTTTGACTTAATGGTTTCTTCATAATGAGTGATGACCCCAAGTGCCTCAGCCTCATTCTCCCCCATCATAGCGGTATACCCGACTATATCGGTAAACATTATAGCAACAAGTTTTCGGTCTGTCTGCATTTTTACGTCTTGCAATTTACGTAAGTTTGAGATTACTTTAATTGAAATTTACAATACGATCCTTTAGGCCACGCAGATCCATTATGTGATATTCTGTGAATCAAAATAGGTTGACCCGATCATATTTATATATTTGTTCATGATGGGAATCAAATGAAACTAACAATCCGTCCCTCTTCGTTTTAAGAAAACAAATTTTAGATGAAAGCAATCACAAGAAAACTTAAAGAATTACCGGCAACGGCTATTTGTGGCAATGACATCAGTTCGTCCTGCCTGTATGTTTCTGCACTATCGATCATGTACGCCGGTCAGTTTGCGTGGATATCGTTGCTTCTTGTGGGTGCGGTTCTTTTTTTCTACAGGAAGATCTACGGAGAAGTTGTTGGTGCTCTGCCGCTGAACGGAGGGGCATACAATGCTCTTTTGAACACAACAAGTAAATCAGTTGCTTCTCTTGCTGCAACACTTACCTTGCTTTCTTACATGGCCACTGCTGTGATCTCTGCAAGTGAAGGCATCCATTACCTTCATCGCCTGGTGCAGTCGATACCGATCATTGAGACCACCATAGTGTTGCTAGCGGTATTTATGTTTCTTTCCATACTTGGTATAGGCGAATCAGCACGTGTTGCAACGGTCATATTTATTTTTCATTTGGCTTCACTGATTCTCCTTTCGGTTTTTTGTGGCTACTATCTGATAACACACGGTACCGGCGTTTTCATGGAAAACTTTCACAGCCCGGTCGAAACAAGTGTCACTACGGCATTGTTCTTCGGGTTTGCAGCAGCGATGCTTGGGATCAGTGGTTTTGAGAGTTCTTCGAATTTTGTCGAAGAACAGGAAAGAGGTGTATTCAGGAAAACATTAAAAAACATGTGGATCGTCGTGACGGTATTTAATCCACTGATGGCGTTTCTCGCTTTGTCAATGATCCCATTAAGCGGGGTAGCTGAAAATCAAAACGCACTCTTGTCATATATGGGCGACCTTTCTGGCGGCAGCTGGCTGTCAACGCTGATATCCATTGATGCTGCCCTGGTGTTAAGTGGTGCCGTACTGACATCCTTTGTAGGTGTTTCAGGGCTTATTGAACGTATTACCCTTGACAGGATACTACCAAGATTTTTACTGGTTAGGAACAAAAGAGGAAGTACCTATTTGATATCCATGGCATTTTTCTTGTTATGCATATCGATATTGTTGCTAACACAAGGAAGGCTGGAAGCACTGGCAGGTGTTTATACTATAGCCTTTTTATCTGTAATGGCATTGTTTGGAATCGGGAATGTATTGTTGAAGATAAGGAGGAAACGGTTGCCACGCCCCGAAAAGTCAGGATGGCTCTCGCTTCTTTTTGCCATAACAGCCACTGTCCTTGCCATTATCGGAAATGCAGTGCTTAATCCTAAGTACCTGGGAGTTTTCTTCGAATATTTCATTCCAACATTCATGATCGTTATAGTGATGCTAAACCGGATCATTATCCTGAGAGTATTATTAAAAGTCATCAAGCATATTTTTGACCCGATCATGAAATTTGTGAACCAAACGAATAATTCAATCCTGAGCCTGATCGACGACATAAATTCTCAGGAGTTCGCATTCTTTACAAAAGATGATGATGTCGCAACGCTAAACAAGGTTATGCGGTATATTGAGAAGAATGAACACACGCGAAAACTGAAGATCGTAGCCGTGTTAAGTAAAGGAGAAAAATTAGCACCCCGGCTGTTATCCGATATAGAGGTCCTGGACAGGGAATATCCCCAGATCGATATTGAATTTATTCAGATAGACGGAAAATTTGGTCCTACCCTTATAAAGCAGCTATCTGCAAAATGGAAGATCCCTGTCAACTTTATGTTCATTGGGTCTCCCGGAGACCGATTCCCTTATAGTGTAGAAGAGCTCGGTGGGGTAAGATTGATCATATAGGGCGAGGAAATGAAAGAGTTGTTAGCTTCCGTAAATCATATAGAATTCAACCAGGTACTGGGGCTGTTTGTAGCCGCTCTGGCCGGGTTTATGATCGGACTGGAACGTGAATGGAGAGGCAAATCAGCGGGATTGACCACCAACACCCTGGTGGCATTAGGAGCAGCAATATTTGTAACGCTATCGTATAACGTTACCGAAGAACAGGGTGACGTGACCCGGATAATAGCACAGGTAGTGAGTGGTATCGGCTTTTTGGGTGCAGGTATAATATTCAAAGAAGGATTAAATATACATGGACTAACCACAGCAGCGACATTGTGGTGTAGCGCGGCCATTGGCGCAGTATCAGCATCAGGTTACTATTCGCTGGCCATTATCAGCCTGTTGTTCGTTCTGATCATCAATGTTGGAGTATCACGACTGGACAGGTTCCTGAAAAGAAAGAACAGGACAAAAAACTCCTTTGAGTAGTATTTTCACAGTTATAATTACTGGCTAAATATTATCCCTTAATACCCTTTAATTGAGATTTAAAGGAAATGATTGTACAAATATTTCTATGGGTGATCCCTAATAATTCAATAAAAATCACTATCCTTACAATGCTATTTAGCGATCGCATATCTAACTAATTGATTAAATAAATGAATATCCTACTCAAAATTCTTAAGTGGACGGCCATTGTCGTTGTCGTTTTCGCCATCGGGTTTTTTGCATTTGTGCAGTTGACATGGCAAAAGACCTATGAAGCTCCTTATCCTGAGATCCATGCAAGTACTGATTCAGCTGTCATAGCTCGAGGCAAGTATCTTGTTTACGGTCCTGCCCATTGTGCAGTTTGCCATACCCCATTAGACAAATACGATGCCGTTGAAAAAGGAGAGATCGTACCTCTTAGCGGAGGCTGGGAATTACAGATTCCTCCAGGAACATTCCGAGCACCAAATATCACGCCTGACAAGGAAACAGGAATTGGCCGTCTGACAGATGGCGAAATAGCAAGGATACTGCGCCACAAGGTCAACAAAGAAGGCCGTGTTGTTCTACCTTTCATGCCCTATCAGGAAATGAGCACAGCTGATCTTACGGCTATCATTTCTTTCCTGCGTTCACAGGAACCTGTAAAAAACAAGGTCCCTGATCAGGAATTCTCGTTTATTGGAAAAATGGTGATGGCATTGGGTCTTATTGTACCTGAAGGCCCTAAGGGAACACCACCTGAAGTAGTTGCCATTGATACTACAAAAGAATACGGAGAATATATTGCTAATTATGTTGCCGATTGTGCAGGATGCCACTCCAAAAGGAATATGCAAACAGGTGAATTAATTGGTGAATTATTTGCCGGAGGTGGCATATTCGCTGATGAAGTTGAATTGTTGCAGGGCAAAAGTTTCATTTCTCCCAATCTGACACCTCACAAAGAAACAGGTGTTATCGCATCGTGGTCTGAGGCTGATTTCATGCAGCGGATAAAAGCAGGCAGGGTTCACCAGGGAAGTCCAATGCCATGGGGACCATTCTCACGCATGAACGATGTAGAGATCAAAGCTGTTTACAAATACTTGAGTTCGCTAGATCCGGTCGAGAACAAGATTGAAAAAACAGTTTTTATGCCCGATGAAGAATTTCCCGGCTCCTGAACCCGGTCAATTGGTTTGATAAACAGGTTCAGGTTTAATAGTTTCACTTCTTGCTGAAAGAAACTACTTGATGGTTGAAATTTATTATATTTGATTCCCCCTCCCGCAGAAGCATGTCAAATGAATCCAGAAAATTAGCGGCTATCATGTTCACCGATAT
>DJML01000005.1 GCA_002436505.1 Bacteroidetes bacterium UBA6491
CTGTCAAGAAAATCCCTGTCGTGAGATACTACAATTAATGTGCCATCATATTTAATCAGGGCTTGTTTCAGAATATCTTTCGACCTCATATCCAGGTGGTTCGTTGGCTCATCAAGTAACAGGAAGTTGGCTTCCGTGATCAGTGTTTTGGCCAGTGAAACCCTCGCTTTTTCACCGCCGGAGAGCACCTTTATCTTTTTAAACACATCTTCTCCCGAGAAAAGAAAACAACCGAGGAGGGAGCGCAGTTCGGTTTCTGTTCTTTCTCCACTGTTTTCTTTCATCTCCTGCAGGATCTCATTGGAGAGATTTAAGGCTTCAAGTTGATGCTGAGCGTAAAATGCAGGTATCACATTGTGCCCTTCTTCTCTTACTCCACCAAATTTTTCTGCATTGGCAACGATTCTTAGCATAGTCGATTTTCCCATGCCGTTTGCACCAATTAAAGCAATTTTATCACCTCTGGCTATGATAAGGTCGGTATTATTTATGACTTCCTGATCTCCATACGATTTAGAAATATGTTCAAGCTTCATGACAACCTTACCGGAAGGTCTTTTGACCCTAAAGTTGACAGTCATATTTGCAGATTCTTCAGCCACCTGTTCAATTCGATCCATCTTGTCCAGCAATGTGATACGGCTTTGGACAGCTTTGGCCTTGGAAGCCTTTGCCCTGAATCTGTTAATGAACTTCTCCTGATCCTTTATGTACTGTTTTTGATTTTCGTACTGTCTCTGTTGAAGGTCATCACGCTCCTTTTTCGCATTAAGGTAAAAATTATAGTTGCCTTCCCATACATACAATTGCTGATTGGCGACTTCAACTATCTTCGTCACCATGCGGTTAAGGAAATACCTGTCATGAGAAACAATAACTACCGTACCTTCATATGTTTTAAGATATTCCTCCAGCCATTCTATCGAAGGAAGATCCAGGTGGTTGGTAGGCTCATCCAATAAGAGAAGATCCGGTTGTTCAAGAAGCATGCGTGCAAGAATGACGCGCATACGCCAGCCACCCGAGAACTCATCCAAAGGCCGCTTTAGGTCCTGCGTAGTGAAACCAAGTCCTTCGAGTATCTCTTCTGCTTTGCTTTGCATGGTATATCCGTCCAGCCTTTCGAACTCTTCCTGAAGGGAAGCCAGTTTATGAAGATTCTCTTCAGAATAGTCTGTCTCCACAACGCTGAGCATATGGTCCATCTCCTTGTGGATCTTAAGTTGCTTCTTAAATGCCTGCATCGCAACAGATAAAATATCATCTCTCGTTTGGTAAGAGACCATATCCTGATTCAGGAATCCGATGGACAGTGATTTTAATTTGCTGATGCTGCCTTCACGCAGTTCGTAGTCTTCGGTAATAATGCGAAGTAAGGTCGATTTACCCGTGCCGTTCTTACCGACCAGACCAATGCGTTCTTTTGGTTTTATATGCCAGTTGGCATTTTTATAGAGGTATTCCCCTCCAAATTCAAATGAAATGTTGTTAAGCGCAAGCATTACTGCAAAGATCGTAACTTTCTAGGTTATAAATAAGCGACTTCATTGGATATAGGTAAACTGATCTGATCAGAAATCAATTTGAGTTCACTCTTTTTAGCCAAATTTTATTGACCTCATACTGAATGTGCCGTGTTGGATACTTTCATGAAAATGATAGACGTCGTCATCCTTTTTCTGCAGTCCGAGGGCGTACATCATTGGTATCCAGTGGCTAGGTTCAGGATGAGCAATCCGGGCAACGGAGCCTAAGTTCTGACTATTTATAAGTTTTTCATGATCAAGTGATTCTATTGCCTTCTTAGTGATCAGGTCATATTCAAGAGCCCAGTCAACAGGTTCAGCGTCTGGATCCATCAGGAAATTTCCGAGGTTATGGGTGACATTGCCACTTCCGATGATCAACACCCCTTTTTCTCTCAATGCAGTTAGCTCTTTCGCAAGATCGTAATGCCAGTTCAGTGGTTTGTTGTAATCAATACTTAGCTGAAATACAGGAATATCGGCATTCGGGAACAACCATTTCATAACCGACCAGTTTCCGTGATCGAATCCCCAGACGCCATCTTCAACATTAATATTTGTATTTCCGGCTATCAGTTCCCTGGTAACAACGGCATATTCAGGAGACCCCGGGGCTGCATACTGAATTTCATATAGTTCTTTTGGGAACCCGCCCATGTCATAGATCATTTTGGGTTTTGGAGAAACGTCAACAACGGTTTTCCCCCTGGTGAGCCAGTGAGCTGAAATACACAGAATAGCTTTCGGTCTTTCAAGTTTATTACCCATCGTTCTAAGGTCCCGGGTAAATTGATTATCGAGAACGGCATTCATCGGCGATCCGTGCCCAATAAAGAGAAATGGCATTTTATGATCAGTGCCTTGTAATTCCTCAATTGATTTTGCTAAAGACCTTAAATTTCCAGTGGCCATTAATCCAAGTCCTATTAATTTAATAAAATGCTCCCGTTTCATTGTTCCATTTAAAGATCGGGTGATATCAGGACAACAAATTAAAGGCGGAAAAGATTAAGCTGTTCTTTTTCTTGTGTTTTTTCGAACCTGAAGGGTAGAGGTCTTTGGTGCAGGATGAGTTGTCTTTTCACTGGTCTGCACTATCTTATGAATTACTTCATCTAATTGATTTGCAGCATTGTACACCGCGTCAAGAACTTCAGAAGGTTTTATGATCCCTGCGGATTCTTTGTGAAGGTTGATCACTCCCAGGATCCTTGAAAGAGGAGCTCTTAATTCGTGTGACTGAATCCATGCAATTCTTCGCAATGACTCATTCTGCTTTTCAATGTTGTTCTGGTAATCAATGCGCTCCGTAATGTCTTTTCCAATTCCCTGTATTTCAAAAGGCTGACCTGCTTTGTTCTTGATCAGAATAAATTCAAAACTGATATGGTGTTTACCGTTCGAAGTTTCAATTTGGATGGTCTGATCGTCATTACTAAGCGTGTTATCCTTCATTTTAAGGATCATTTTCTTCAGACTGGTCTGATCAGACTTTCTCAGGAATGGGTAGACAGGCTTCAATTCACTCAGGTCAGGTATTGATTCAAAGAATTTATTGAAAACGTCATTGGTATAGGTGATACGCCCGTTCATGTCCATTCGGAAAATAATGACCGAAGACTGAGAATTCAGCAGGGACTCAAGGTAGGCGTTCTTCTTATCAAGATCAGCATACAATTGCTGGAGCTTTTCTTCAATATGAACTTCTTTGGTAACATCAATGGCCGAAATGGTATTGGTCATCCTTCGACCGGTCATGTGTGATTTGGTATAAACTTTTACGATTTTCAGTTCCCCGCTGGCGGAGCGATGCACTTCCAGATTTTCCGATGCAATTAGCGCTTTTAAAAGTTTGAGTTCTTCGTCTTCGATATTTTCGACAATGGATTTATGCGTTCTGCTCATGAAATCTTCCCTGGAATAGCCATAAGCTTCGCAAGCGACGTCATTCGCATCCAGTATTTCATCGCTTATTATATCGTAAACCCATATAGGATTCGGAGATGTACGGAATAATTCCTCGTAATTCCTTTGAGCACTTTGAAACTGATTGACCGATTTCTGATAATAATAGATTCCGAGACCACAGAGGGTAACAGCCAGTCCGAATCCTTTAAGAAGGTGGACGTATTTCATCATGTCCAACGATCGGCCGTGAGAAGACACATAGTCAAATATTGCCCAATCGAGGACAAAATTCGCTATTAAGCCAAATCCGAGGTAAATGGCCACTCGCTGTAGTAGTTGAACAGTATTCATACTTAATTCCCTCAATTGACTTAATCCAATACAATCAAACGATCACAAGGCAGAATACAGAGGGTAAATTAATTGCCCAAAATATCTCTACCCGATCATTATTTCTTCATCGACAATCAACAAAGGAATAAATTTACGATCGGATTTCACCAATTTAAGCGCACATATAACGGTCAAATTTTACTACTTATTGCCTGATGCAATAAATATTCTCACCTTGCACTGACTTAAATGGATGATTTTTAAGTAATTGTGAAAACTAATTCAATGTCAGAATGTAAAGAAATGACCGATCATAACTATACAAAAGTAAGGATCGGAGGTGTTTCGATCTATGCAGCGTCGGTCTCCCGGGCTACCTTTTCCATTGCAGCCTTCACGAATTTCACAAACAAAGGATGCGGGTTGGCAACCGTACTTTTTAGTTCAGGGTGAAATTGGACGCCAACAAACCACGGGTGGTTCTGTAGTTCGACAATTTCCACAAGATCATTTTCCGGGTTAAAACCTACCGGTTTTAGACCCGAAGCCATAAATTCGTTTCTGAATTTATTGTTGAACTCGAAACGGTGCCTGTGCCTTTCGGATATAGATGTTTTACCGTAGGCTTTAGCGGACAGTGAACCTTTCTCCAGATTGCACTTATATGCTCCGAGACGCATCGTTCCACCTTTCTTTTTCACGTTCTTTTGAGACTCCATTAGGTCGATCACAGGAAATTTAGTCGTCTTGGACATCTCGGTAGAGTGAGCACGCTTCATTCCCAGAACATTTCTTGCGTACTCAATGACTGCACACTGCATGCCCAGACAAATGCCAAAGAAAGGAATGTTGTTCTCTCTGAGGTACTTTATCGTTTCTATTTTACCCTCGATACCTCTGTCTCCGAAACCAGGTGCTACGAGAACACCGTCCAGTCCTCTTAATTTGCTTTCTACATTGTCAGGGTAAATGCTTTCAGATTGAAATAATTTAACGGTGATCTTGCACTCATTCACCGCGGCGGCATGGTTGAAAGCCTCATTGATCGATTTATATGCATCAGGAAGTTCAACATATTTTCCGACCAGACCGATCGTCACCTCTGACTTCGGATGTTTTAGTCTTACAAGAAAATCTTTCCAGTCTTCCATCTGGGGTTCGCCCCTTGCAGGAAGGCGCAGTTTTGACAAGGTAACTTTATCAAGTTTCTCCTTCATCATAACCATCGGAACCTCATAAATGGATTTTACATCCAGCGATTCAATTACTGCGTTCTGTTTTACGTTGCAAAACAGCGCAATTTTTTTTCGGATATCAATGCTCAGGTTATGTTCCGTTCGGCATACCAGGATATCTGGTTGAACTCCAAGTTCAAGTAAAGTTTTGACCGAATGCTGAGTAGGTTTGGTTTTTAGCTCACCGGCAGCTGAGAGGTAAGGGATCAGTGTCAGGTGAATGACAATAGTGCTATCTACGCCTAATTCCCAGCGAAGCTGACGGACAGCTTCAACATATGGCAAGGACTCAATGTCACCAACGGTTCCTCCAAGCTCAGTGATGATAATGTCATAGTCTCCGCTATTCCCCAACAGGGTCATGCGTCGTTTGATCTCATCGGTTATATGAGGGATCACCTGAACGGTTTTGCCAAGATACTTTCCTGTTCGCTCATTGTCAATGACCGTTTGATATATCCTTCCCGTGGTGACATTATTCGCCTGTGACGTTGTAATGTTCAGGAAACGCTCATAATGACCTAGGTCAAGGTCGGTCTCAGCACCATCATCTGTTACGTAACATTCGCCATGTTCGTAAGGGTTCATCGTTCCAGGGTCCACATTGATATATGGGTCAAATTTCTGGATGGTCACGGAATAGCCTCTGGCTTGCAGGAGTTTTGCCAGTGAGGCCGAAATGATCCCTTTTCCCAGGGAAGATGTTACGCCGCCCGTAACAAAAACATACTTTGTTTTACTCATCAGTCTTTAGGATTACTGTGAAGTTTTTACACTTTCAGTGGTTTTCGTACGGGATTCAAATGTACTTAGAAAATCATGGTTATCTTACTTAAATTCAGGATGCCTTTTCAAGAAACTATCCACATCTCGTAAATCTTCAGGTGAATCTATGCCAATCGACAGGTGTTCTGTCTCGGCCACTGTAATTACGAAATGGTTTTCCAGCCATCTTAATTGTTCAAGTCGTTCAATATTTTCCAGAACAGAGGGTTCCAGATTAACAGCTGCCATAAGGATCTCAGGGATAAAGGCATAAATGCCAACATGTCTATAAAACCCCTGGGTGAGATCAGCGTTATTCATCCTGTATGGTATGGGCGCACGGCTGAAATAGAGGGCATCCGCAGTTCCGGACTCAAATTCGGTGACAACTGCTTTAACCACATTGGGGTCGTTCAGCTCTTCTTCAGTGGTTATTCTTTTGACAAGGGTTGCAATTTCTACTTCGTTGTCAACATCTTCATTTTCAGGATCAAACAAGTCGATCAGGGCGTTTATCTGATCTGGATGAATGAATGGCTCATCACCTTGAAGATTAATGACCACATCAAAGGCCTCTTCTTCCTCAAGTCTTTCCAAAACCTCAGCACATCTTTGTGTACCATTCTCATGACGACTTGACGTCATTATTACGTTCCCGTCAAACCTTTCAACGGCATCAAAAATACGTTCGTCGTCAGTTGCAACCAGAACAGTATCAGCCTTTGATTTAGATGCTTGCTCGAAAACTCTTTGGATCAGGGATTTGCCATGTATATCTGCCAGAGCTTTGCCCGGAAATCTTGAAGAGGCATATCGGGCGGGAATTATTACCAGTGAATTCATACTAGATTTCCTGGTTAACATCCCACTGTTCCAGATAGTCGGCGACTCGGCGTACAAATTGTCCTCCAAGGGCACCATCGACCACTCTATGGTCATAGGAATGAGATAGATACATCATGTGCCTGATAC
>DJML01000093.1 GCA_002436505.1 Bacteroidetes bacterium UBA6491
CGTATCGCAGAGACAACCGTGTTATTGATCAATGCTCAGAAAGGGGTGGAGGTAAGTACCGAGGTATTGTGGCACTACATTGACAGGATGCGGAAACCCGCAGTGCTGGCGGTGAATCAGCTTGATCATCCGCAGGCAAGCTGGTCTGAGACGTTAACGTCAATGAGAAATCTATTTGGTAATCGTATGTTGCCGCTTCAGTTTCCTGTGAGTACAGGAGCAGATTTTCATGAGATCGTAGATGCTCTTAAAATGAAATTATACCGCTTCAAACCTGAAGGCGGTAAACCGGAAAAATTGCCTATTCCGGAAGCACATATGGCTCAGGCAGAGGAAATGCACAGAGCCATTGTTGAAGCAGCGGCTTCCAATGATGAAGAATTGCTGGATAAGTACCTGGATAAGGGAACTTTAACGATCGAGGAAATGCGTGAAGGATTGAAAATAGGAATGATCAACCATGAAATATTCCCTGTTTTCTGTCTGTCTGCGAAAAATGATATGGGAAGCGGAAGGCTGATGGGCTTTATTGATTATGTAGCTCCAAGTCCTTCTGACATGCCTAACCACAGTTCAACAAAAGGGCCGGCCACGATCTTTGTATACAAGACCGGTTATGAACCGAACCTGGGGAAAGTCAGTTATTTCAAGGTAATAAGCGGAACCTTAAAAACTGGGGACCGGTTAAGAAACCTGAATCTGGAAGGCAATCCTGAGGAAACCATGGGTCAGCTTTATCTGATGGACGGAAAGGAACGTACACAGGTTGATTCATTAATGGCGGGTGATCTAGGCGCTGTTATTAAACTTAAAGAGACACAGCACGATCACACATTATCAGCAAGAAACGATGTTGAACCGTTGCCGTCCACAGAATATCCTGACGACCGGATCGTGAAAGCTGTGAACGCTGTTAAGCAGGCCGACACGGAAAAACTTGCTGCTGCTTTGCGTCGCCTGGAAGAACAGGATCCTAGTTTCCGTTACAGCTTTGACGGGGAACAGCATCAAATGCTGATCGGCTGTCAGGGTGAAATTCAACTGGAAGTGAATCGATGGATACTTGAAAATGAATTTAAACTTGAAGTTGAGTTCAGTGCACCTAAGATCGCCTATCGTGAAACGATAACGCGCCCTTCACTGGGGTCTTATAAACACAAGAAACAATCGGGAGGTGCCGGCCAGTTTGCAGAAGTCAAGCTTAAAATAGAGCCTTACAAAGAAAACATGCCGGATCCGGAAGGATTCTCAGTGAGAGGGAAGGAGTTTTCTGATCTGCCATGGGGAGGAAAACTATGTGTGATCAACGCAATCGTAGGTGGTGTGATCGATACAAGATTTATCCCAAGCATTCAGAAAGGGATCATAGAAGCTATGGAACGCGGACCTATCCAGGATTCACCTGTTCAGGATGTACGGGTGATCATCTTCGATGGTAAAATGCATCCGGTGGATTCAAACGATATGGCCTTTAAAATGGCCGGATTACATGCATTCAGGGAAGCGCTTACCGATTCAAAACCGGTGCTGCTGGAACCTGTGATGGAAGTGATCCTTACCATACCGGAGTTCTCTATGGGCGATGTGCTTACTGAAGTGCAATCACGAAGAGGTGTTATACTTGGCATGGAACCATATAGCGAAAAATACCAGAGATTGATAACTCACATTCCTCAGGCAGAGACTATGGGACTGTCAACCCAACTCAGGAGTCTTGCTCACGGACAGGCAGGTTATAAGACCTCGTTCCTTGAATTAAGGCCCGCACCGATCAGAACCGGAGAGAAGGCAGGAGCGAAGTGATCTGATCCATTCCAAAAGGGATTATTAATTGATACAGTGCATAGGTTAATAGCCTATGCACTGTTTTGTTTTTATTCAATGCGGAACATCTATTATCCCTTATTCTGTGATCTGCGATCCCGTTAGAAAGCAAAATAAAGGAGGCATTGAAAAGCGCTCCTCTAAAGTTTCTATTGTCTTCAGACCGAAGAAATAACAAAGCTTGTTGTCAATGATAATGTTCCTGATTTTAATAATCTCTAACCCGAAAAGGTTATTGACAAAGCATAGAAGAAAGAAACTTCAGCCTATGATTTAGATCAGTGGTATTCTTCCTTAATGCTGCATTTCAGGAGAAACAACGAAAGAAGAGGCATTTCTTTATGAGTAATTTCTATCCCAGGGGGCTAAACAGGGATTGAATTAGAAGGAGATGGTGGAACAGGATCGAAGTATTCAACAGCGGTAATAAAATTATTCTCACTTATTTCCCTTCCATAAGTTTTATATATTCTGGTTCATCTCGAATGCTGTCAAGATCGGGATCTCGTTTGATGTAATCGTATGACGTATACCCTTTGTCAATTGCTTTGATAAGGTGTTCAATTGCTTTTTCTTTCTCACCCAGATCTGCATAGAAACAGGCTGCATTGTAGATCATCACCGCGTCATTGGGACTCAGATCTATCGCCCTGTCCATGTGTTCTTTTGCCTTCTCAATGTCTCCGTTATCGCAGAGGACAAAGCTATAGAAGGTCATTGCACGGGCATCATCGGGGTGTTTCAGTAAATAGTTCGGATAGAACTCAAGCGCCTGTCGTACAACTTCATTTTCATTTTCTTTGTCACCAATACGTTTATAAGCCATTTGCAAGTCGCCATATACCGAATGAAATTCACGGTTGATCTCAAGGACCTTTTTAAATGGGGCTATGGCATCCTGGTCTCTGTCCAACAGGCGGTAAATTCTTCCAAGAATCCAGTAAGAAAAGAAATTGTCGCCATCAAGTTCTATGGCCTTGTTGACTGAGTTCAACGCTTCTTCAATAGAGCCCTGGTGAAAATAGGCCAGGCCGACTGCGGTATATGCTTCAGAAGAATTGGGGTCATACATCAGCGCTTTAAGCGCTGCTCCCATAGCTTTTTCAATCCATACCGGCTTATTTTCATGCAGTAGATAGATCATGATATAGGTCTCACCTAAACCGGCATATGCAGCTGCATATCTTGGATCAAGTTCAATCGCTTTCTTAAACAGATCAGCGGCAGCAAGCATGTAACTTTTGGTTCTCCTGTAGAGAAACTCTCTTGCATGCAAATTCAGGTCAAATGCCTCACTATTCAATGTTGCTCTTTTTTCTAAGGCAACTTCCTCTGCCGGAGAGAGTTTTACCCGCAGAGCCTCAACGATCTTTTTAGAAACATTTTCCTGAATATCAAAAACGTCTTCCATATTACCTCTGTAGGTCTCTGCCCATAAATGCGTGTCGGTGCTTACGTCGATGAGCTGAGCGGTTATTCGTAGGTCATCTTTATATCTCCTTACGCTGCCCTCTAATATGTAACGTGCATTTAACGCCTTTCCTATAGAGTTCATGTCCTGCTGGGCATTCTTGTATTGCATGGAAGTAGTTCTCGATACTACCTTAAGATTATTGATGCCTGATAAATGCATAGTGATCTCTTCAGTGAGGCCATCACTGAAATAATCGCTGTTCCTCTCGGGGCTTAGATCCTGAAACGGAAGTACTGCCAATCTGTTATTATCGATTTTTGGAGGAGCTGCATGTGGATCTGCATAAAGAAGTATCTGAAAAATCTCAACAGGAAGTTCAATGTTTTTTAATTCCTGTTCATCCATTTTTTGTAACGGCACTTCTAATTTGTTTTGCACCTGTCTTGCTACATCTTCTGATATACAGATTCCACCGGGTTGAGCAAGAGGTTCCAGTCTTGAGGATATGTTTACCCCATCACCATAAATATCTCCGTCCTTTTCGACAACATCACCTACGTGAATCCCTATTCGAAGAAAGATCTTCCGGTCCTTCTCTGACTTGCCGTTATAGTCTTTAAGGCTTTTCTGGATTGATATACTGCAATTTACTGCGTCCAAAGCACTCGCAAATTCTACCATAAAGGCATCGCCGATGGTTTTGATCTCATGTCCGCTGTAATTTTTTAAAGTATCACGAACCAGCACACGATGTGTTTCAAGCAATTCCAGGGCAAGGTTTTCGTCTTTTTGGGAGATGGCACTGTAACCCACCATGTCAGTGAACATTATTGCTGCTAATTTTCGGGTTTCAGTAGACATGCACTTATTTATTTTGTTTCATTATTTCAAGGTAACCTGGTTCATTTCGGATACTGTCAAGATCAGGATCTCGTTTGATGTAATCGTAAAACTCATATCCATATGAAACGGCTTTCCCAAGATATTCAATTGCTTTATCCTTATCGCCAATGTTGGCGTAAAAACACGCAGCATTGTAGATCATCACAGCATCGTTAGGACTTAAAGAAATGGCCCTTTCCATTTGTTCGATCGCTTTTTCCTTGTTCCCAGAACGTAACAACATTGAACCATAGAATGTGATCGCCCTGGCATCATCGGGATTTCTCAACAAATAATCAGGATAGAAATTGATAGCCGTAGTAATAACATTATTAAGTTCGGTTTCATTTCCAAGTCGCGTGTAGGTCAACCGTAGATCCATATAGGCGCAATGGAAATTTGGATTTAATTCCAGAACCCTTTTGAATTGCGTTACCGCTTCTTCTTCCCTGTCCATCATTCTGTAAATTCTTCCTAAAAGCCAGAATGCAAAAAAGTTATCTCCGTCGAGTTCTATTGCTTTGTTTATAGCCGTTAAAGCCTCGTCAATAGCTTTTCTATGAAAATATACCTGACCCATGGCGCTGTATGCCTCAGAAGAACTGCTGTCGTACATCAATGCTTTAAGAGATGCTTCCATTGCCTTCTCCAGCCATTCCGGCTTTTTCTCATGCCACTCGTAAATAAGGGCATAAGCTTCTGCCAAACCTGCATAAGCGGCAGCGTACCTGGGATCAATTTCGAGCGCCTTGTTAAAAAGATCAGTAGAAGCATGGAGATAGCTTTTAGTGCCCCGGTAAAGAAATTCCCGGGCACGCAGATTTGAGTCAAATGCTTTGCTGTCCATTGTTGCACGCTTGCCAAGCGCGACCTTTTCTTCAGGAGAAAGGGTTACTCTTAATTCTTCGACGATCTTCTTCGATACATTCTCCTGTATGTCAAATATGTCTGCCATGTTTCCACGGTAGGTCTCGGCCCAAAGATGTGTGTCAGTGCCCACATCGATCAACTGTGCAGTGATGCGAAGATCATCCAAATTCTTTCTTACGCTTCCTTCAAGTATATATCTGGCATTTAACTCTTTTCCAATGGACTGGAGGTCCTTTAAAGAGTTCTTATAGTGCATGGTGGTAGTTCTGGATACTACCTTTAATTCTTTTATTCTTGATAAGTGCATGGTGATCTCTTCCGTGAGGCCATCACTGAAATAATCGGTGTCCCTGTCAGGGCTGATGTTCTGAAAAGGCAGAACCGCAAGCTTGTTGTTGTCAATTTTTGGCGGAGCAGCTTTTGGGTCGGCATAGATCAGTATCTGATAAATGTCGACCGCCAGATTGATATTCTTAAGTTTCAGTGCATCCATTTTTTCCAGAGGTACATCTATTTTATTCTGTACCTGTCGGGCAACATCTTCTGAAATACATATACCACCGGGCAGAGCCAGTGGTTCCAGTCGGGAAGAAATATTTACTCCATCACCATAGATATCTCCTTCTCTTTCTACTACGTCACCTACATGAATTCCTATCCTTAAGAAAATTTTCCTGTCTTCCTCATTAACTTCGTTATACTCTTTAAGCTTTTTTTGTATCGCAATACTGCACTTAACAGCATCCAGAGCACTGGCGAATTCTACCATAAAGGCATCGCCGATGGTTTTGATCTCATGGCCATTGAATGTATCCAGAGTTTCTCTTATAAGTTTTCGATGAACTTCAAGTAATTCCAGCGCAAGTCCTTCATTTTTTTCTGACATAGCGCTATAACCGACTATATCGGTGAACATGATAGCCGCT
>DJML01000061.1 GCA_002436505.1 Bacteroidetes bacterium UBA6491
CCGCTTTCCGGAATTCTTTCTCGATAAATCTTGATGCGATATGATCTCCACTATTAACGTATCCCCTTCCGTGCATTTCAGGAGAACAAAGGGTGTCTATTATCTGGCTGGCATAGGTACGGTTCTGACTAAAAGTCATTTCCGGTTTCAGCACCAGAAGCAGTAAAGTAATGACAGTGGAAACTCTTTTTATCATGCCGTGAAGATACAATTCTATGTGTTGATGGGGTCAGAACCCGAACAATCCGCTCAGGAGCAACGAAATATCCTGTTCGGCCGTATAATTCCTGGCATAAAGGAAGTTCAACCTTGAGATCGTGCTTTCAGGAATATTTACATCCTTCTGGCCGGAAACGGGATCAAAAATCCCTTCTTTGATCACCGGCAGCTGGTTCACGGTGCCGGCGGGATGATAACCTACCCAGGACCTTTTGCCAAGCAAAACCTTGAAGCACCTTGAAACAAGTAGTCCCTTTTCCTTTACCAAAAAGATCAATATGGGGCTAAAAAGTAAGATTACAGCAGACACAATGATATCCAGCATTCGCTTTTTCCTGACGTTATAAGGGTTCTGAAGGGCAAAAGACAAGTCCTCTGAATAAAGTTCCCCTGTTGTGTTCTTTGAGTCACTTCCGATGATAAAATAGCTTTCATCAGGTACGATCTTAAAATGCACCTCATCCGTACCGATCCTGCTCATCCATGATATCATGGTGGAACTAGGGATGTCTGATGCGCAAAAAATAATATCATGGATCTTATAAATGCGAACAATTTCATCCAGGCGATCAATATCTCCCAAAATATCGTCACCATGTTCATCAGTTTCCATGGAAACAAATCCTAAAAATTCGGCAGGAGTACCCGATCTGCTCATCAGGCCGTAAACCCTTTTACGTTCATTTGGACCACCAACGATAATTGTATTACCGCTTTGCTTCATACCTATGTCCAGGTTCCTGTATTTTATAAAATGTCTGAGTAAGCGGAAACCGATCATTGCAGAAGCTGCAATGACCGCTCCTAATACGATCAGAGCTCTTGAGAAACGCAGGTGGTTCGGGAGCAAACCATAAACAGCGGCAATCAGGACGGTACCGATTATCAGGCCTCTCAGGATACGTTTAACTGAAGGAGGTTCTTCATATCCTCCGCTCAGGTATACGCAAAGGATCCACAGAAATGTATAATACGGGACATGAATGGTCATTAACTCAGGGGGGTAACTTTCGCCACCTTTGATCCTTATTTCCCAGTAGATCTTCAGAAAATACATCCCGGGAACGATCAGTGCAACATCCATCAGCATAAGCCATGAGCGTTGTAAAAATCGATAGGCTATAGCAACACCTGCCCTCAGATAAATAGCAAGGCTGATAAGCATGTTCAGCGCTTTCTCATATCCGCCCCTGTAATGCTTATTCGAAAAAATGATCATGGCCCGGTAAAATACCAGCACATAGTTGACCGATGCTTTCTTTGTCGATTCCCCTTTATAATGGATGATCGATGTTTCAGGGAAATAATAATTTTTGTACCCGGCTTTTGTGATCCGGTAGCTGAGATCGATGTCCTCCCCGTACATAAAGTACTCTTCGTCCAGCATTCCGATCTCTTCAATTACTGACCTTCGGATAAACATGAAAGCGCCGGAGAGCACTTCCACTTCGCTGACTTCATTTTCGGGCAGGTACCCCAGATGATATTTCCCAAATTTCCTGGATCTGGGGAAAAGCTTATTCAACCCGAGGATCTTGTACAATGCAACCTCAGGTGTAGGCAATCCCCGTTTTGATTCAGGCAGGAACTTGCCTTTCCCGTCAATCATTTTAACTCCCAGAGCACCGGCTTTGGGAGTTGAATCCATGAAATATATACACTTATTGAAAGTATCTTCCTGAACCAGGGTATCCGGATTAAGAAGAAGGATATATTCGCCGGCAGCCTCTCTGATGGCCAGATTATTTGCTTTCGAAAATCCCAGGTTCACGTCGCTTTCGATAAGCCGGACATCTGGAAATTTTTCTTTAACCATTTGCTGTGACCGGTCAACAGAATCATTGTCAACAACAAATACCTCAATATCGTTGCGATCTCCAATCGCTTTTTTAACAGACCTCAGGCATTGCTCCAGAAAGTAGCGTACATTATAATTAACGATGACAACTGAAAGTTTCAATACCGGGATCTATGATTTTAATTTCTGACGGTCAATATACTGCCATTTTGAATAATTCGGTATTGCTTTAGCTGATACCTGCTAGGGCCTTGGGTTGGAATGCCGTTATAACCGTACAGAGAACTGCAGCAAGGCGTCCAGGAAGTATCAGCGAAACCTCCACATCTTAAATTTAAGGACACGCTATCCACGAATATTTTCGAACAGGCCAGGTCAGGTTGGTAGGTGCATGTTCGTTCGAAGGCATAATATACGTCATCAAAGTTATGGATTACGACCACACCTCTGTTCCCTCCTGTTTCATAAACATATGTTCCCACGTTCTTAAGGTGAAAATACGAAGGCAGGTCCGTGTTGATGGTAATGTTTACCGGAATATCCGGAATTTCATTATATATCGGTGGTGTGTCGTCATTTCCACAGGAAGAGACGAACAAGATGCCGCCTAAAATGAATATGGCCAGAATATTTTTAATCATAGTTGTAAAACCCTTTCCCTGATTTACGTCCAAAATGACCGGCATCAACCTTCTGCTTCTGGATTCTGCTAGGTCGAAATTTACCGTCCTGATGGAAAAGGTCATACATTGAGGAAGTAACTGAAAAGTTGGTATCAACGCCAATGAGATCCATTAACCGGAAAGGTCCCATTTTGAAACCTGACGCTTCTAACAGCTTATCAATCCCTTCTACCGTTGAAATATTCTCTTCCAGGATCTTCAAACCTTCAACATAATAGTGCCGGGCTACACGATTAACGATAAATCCGGGTGCATCTTTCGCATGAATAGGAACTTTACTAATATCTTGCACGAAAGAATAAGCTTTTGCCGCCACTTCCTCTGAAGTCTGCACTCCGGAAACGATTTCAACAAGTTTCATGATATGGGCAGGGTTAAAGAAATGGATACCCACGACTCGTTCCGGATTTGGCACCTGTGCTGCGATCTGCGTAATTGGTATGGATGACGTATTGGTAGCGAGAATACTTGTCTCCGGGTTTTGTCCTGCAAGTTTTTGAAACAATTCACTTTTAACCTCCAGTTTCTCAACAATTGCTTCGATAAGAAGGTCTCCCTTCAGATCTTCAAACCGGTCAGAATACTGAATGATCTTCATGACGGATTTCTTCACCAAAGGATCGATCTTACCACGTTCGATCCCTTTGTCAAGATTCTTTTCAATTTCAATCTTTGCTTTTTGAAGCGCCGAAGCCTGAAGGTCATACAATATAACCGAATGACCCGCCATTGCACATACTTGTGCTATGCCTGACCCCATTGTACCTGCACCGATGATCACAATGTTCATGTTTCAAAGATAAATAAGGAAATGATGGTATTGCACCTTAGGATCAAATTCCTTTTGCCAGCCAGCGCTCAGGATTCTGCTTTGTACTCCCCTTCCAAACTTCGAAATGCAGTTCTGTTATGCCCTGAATAGTGGTATTGACCACTCCAATGGTTTGCCCGATGGCAACTTCGTCCCCTTTGTTCACCTCAACCACGATCAGGTTCGAATAAACGGTGAAGTACTCGCCATGTTTAACCAGCACAGTCAGTTGCATTCCGGGCACTTCAACAATAGCTGACACGACGCCTTCAAACACAGCAGTTGCTGTTGCACCTTTTGTTGATGTTATATTGATCCCATTGTTCTCTGTCTGGATGTTTGATAATTGCGGATGTGCATGCGTCCCGAATTGTTCAGAGATATATCCGTTTCCTATGGGCCAGGGAAGTCTGCCATAATTGCTCCTGAACTCTTTTGACAACTGAACATCAGGCCCTGGCAACAAGGTTTCTTCTCTCTTTCTTTTCTTTTTCCTCGCGAGCTCCTGCCTTCGTCGTTCCTCCTCCTCTTTGGCTTTCCTGATCTCCTCCTCGATCGCTTTTCTGATCGCAGCTTCAAGTTCTTTCTCAGCTTTTTGCTTTTTGATAAGATCCTGCTTGATCTCTTCCTCCTTACCCTTCAGTGCCTTCACGAGTTTCTCCATTTCCAGCTCATCCATGGCCATTACATTCTCCTCGTCCTTGCGTTGTTTGAGAAGCATAAGTTTCTCGTTGCGGTTATCGATGAGTTTCTGGACAAGGGTTCTTTCTTCTTCTTCTGCAGCTTCAATTAATTTCAATTGATCTTTCAGGTATTCCATCATTCGCTTCAAATATTGCTGCCGTTTGAGCATCTGATTGAAATTCGATGAGCTGAAAATAAAATTTAAACGTGTCTGATTATTGCGCATTCGGTAGCCGTTATAGACCAGCTCTGCCGCATAGCTTTTCAGATTTGAGATGTCAGATTGAAGTGTATCGATGCGATTTGTCCTTTTTTTGATCTGCCGGTCGATCTGTTTGATCTCCTGACCAATGGATTGCACCAAACGTCTTCTGTTCCTGACCTGATTTCTTAAAGCAGAAAGGTAGGACAGGCTTTCTTTGGTCTGGTCCTGGGCCTGTTTCAGGATCTTTTGTGTGTTCGCAATATCGGCAAGTAATTTTTTACGCTTAAGTTCAAGATCCTGCTTAGCATTCTGGGCAAAAATAGAGGGGATGATCCCGACACCGGAAATAATTATCAGGGATAGAAATAGAATGGCTTTTTTATGAACCTTTCTCATAATTCTTCGGAATCGAGATCGGTAATTTATCAAACTTATCTGTATTTACTGAAGTATAGTGTAAGTTGATTTCCACAATCTCATTTCCTTCGCTCGACACTTTCGCCTGCACATCATCAGGAATATTCCCGAATCCTTTGATCCGGTTATAATTCATATAGTGCATATCCAGAACATCATTGGTTGCTAAATGCTCTGTCAGGCTTCTGCTGATAAGAAACTGGGAATTTATCAGTAAGATGCTCTGCAGATAGCCGTCAACAGCCTTCAGATGCCCGTGGTACTCTGTATGGTTATTGTTACGGTAGGGAACATCCATTATCGGAGGCATGCCAATTAAAATGTTCTGTAATTGGGATAAACTCACTTCGAGTCCAAGCAAAGAATTCAGATAGGTGATGCTTTCCTGGTAATACTTTCTTTCGATCCTGTCTAGGACGATAACTGAATCCGGTGTTATCAAAGCTCTTACCGCTTCAAAACCAAAGCCACTGATAGACGCCCAGATAAAACTGTCCT
>DJML01000067.1 GCA_002436505.1 Bacteroidetes bacterium UBA6491
CATGAAAAAGAACAAGATCGAAGTGATAAGTGGTTTTGGAAAATTAAAATCCAAAGGGTTAGTGGAGGTCGACAATGACGGCAAAAAGTCTACAATAAAATCCAAGCACATCATTGTTGCTACCGGGGCCCGTGAAAGAGAGTTGCCTAATTTGAAAATTGACAAGAAAAAGGTCATCGGATATCATGAGGCAATGGTTCTGCCTGAATTGCCAAAGAAAATGATCATCGTCGGATCAGGAGCCATCGGGTCAGAGTTTGCTTATTTCTATAACTCAATGGGTACAGAAGTAACGCTGGTTGAGTTCATGCCCAATATTGTTCCTGTTGAAGATATTGACATTTCCAAGTCATTGGAAAAATCATACAAAAAGCAGGGGATCAATGTAATGACTAATTCATCTGTTGAAAAAGTGGATACCTCAGGAAAGGGTTGTAAAGTCACGATCAAAACACCAAAAGGAGAAGAGATGCATGATTGTGACATCGTTCTTTCGGCAGTTGGGATCCAGACAAACCTTGAAGGCATCGGACTGGAATCTCTTGGCATTAAGACTGATAAAGGAAAAGTAATTGTCGACGAATATTACAAAACAAATGTTGATGGCATTTATGCTATCGGAGACATCGTTTCAGGGCCTGCACTTGCGCACGTCGCTTCTGCAGAAGGGATAACCTGCGTAGAAAAGATCGCAGGCATGAACCCTGAGCCAATTGACTATGGCAATATCCCCGGATGCACCTATTGTTCACCTGAAGTTGCATCTGTTGGAATGACAGAAAAAGCAGCCATTGAGGCCGGTTATGAGATCAAAGTTGGCAAGTTCCCTTATACAGCTTCAGGGAAAGCCAGTGCTGCCGGTGCCAAAGAGGGCATGATCAAAGTTATATTTGATGCGAAANNACGGAGCTAACGTGACCGAGATGATCGCTGAGGTAGTTGTTGCCCGAAAACTGGAGACAACTGGTCATGAGATAATAAAGGCAATACATCCTCACCCAACGATGAGTGAGGCTGTTATGGAAGCCTGTGCCGCTGCATACGGAGAAGTGATCCATATATAATGATCAGCTTACATAGCATAACGGTTAACCCTTTCCAGGAGAACACCTATTTCCTCTGGGATGAAACCGGGTCGTGTGCTATAATTGATCCGGGATGTTCTAATCCAAATGAGGAGGACATGCTCGTCCATTTTATAGAGCAGAGGGGTCTTAAGCCTCAAATAATCATTAATACTCATGCTCATATTGACCATATTCTCGGCAACAGGTTTGTTGCTGATAAGTTCGGTATAGATCTTATGCTGCATAAAAATGATCTGCCTACATTGAATGCAGGAGAAATTGTGGCAAGTCAATATGGCATTCCTTATAAAATTTCACCAGAACCAACCGGATTTTTAACTGAAGGGCCTGCTGTGTTATTTGGCAACAGTGAAATAGAAATTGCATACACACCCGGGCACTCGCCTGGAAGTGTTTGTCTTATCCTGAGAAAGGAGAAAAAAGTCATTGGTGGTGATGTTTTATTCTACAATAGTATAGGAAGAACAGACCTGCCGGGGGGAAATCACGAACAGCTGCTAGATTCAATCCGTAAGGAGTTATATACGTTACCGGATGATTTTACGGTCTATCCGGGACACGGACCTTCCACCAGCATCGGATTCGAAAAACAGACCAATCCTTTTACCTGATCATCCCGACACCTCCACTTTTGCCAACTCAAATTTATACCTGAGAAGATCTTCAAGTGCAGTTATGGCGACATTGTCCAAACCGTTCAATACGGAACTGAACAATTGCTGGTAATAAGCAATGCCTTCATTCAGGTTAGATTCAAAAGCCCGGATATACCGTTCAACTTTGCCTTTGCCAATTGAGGACTGGCTTATCTTCTCTTTAAAATGTTCCAAATACATCCCAAGTTCTTTGATGAACATATGCGGGCGGTCCGTTCTGGCAATAACATTTTCCCGGCCGTATATGTGATCGACCATTCGTTGCAGCGATAGTATCTCAGAGAAATAAGCAATATTCGGACCCGGGCAGATGCTAACTCCGGTGCCATTGGACCCGTGATCAAGTTCATTCAAGATCAATGCAGATGTTGTTAATCCGACACAAATACAGGATTTTTCAACTATCGCATTGTACCTTTTCTGATATTCTACCGGGTCAAAACATTTACTTTTAAGATCTTCAATTGCCTTGCTCTGGAATGCCCGGGACGCCGTACACAAGGGTTTCTCAGAATAGGAAGTATCTGATGCCAGGTATTTATTTGTGCAGGGGCTCCCCGGTTTATTTTCAATGATCCTTTCCTCTTTCTCAATGTCCTTCGTATTGCCTCTAATGTTGTTAAAAGGGACCCCCAGAGGTGAAACATTGCTCAAATAAAGATCATCCTCCTTCGCATTTTTCAGTAGGTCCAATGTAGGAATGTCAACACTTGTCACCTCAGGCACAAGCAAGAAAGGGCTGCCCCATCCCACTGAATTCAATTTATAATGCTCCACCAGGAACCGGTGTTCCTCTGAGGTTCCTACACCGCCCTGTGCGCTTATCTTTACGGCAGGAGAGACCAAAGGGACTTGACGTCCTTTTTCTGAAAGGGAAAGAGCCAACAGTTCAAATGCCTCGTTCACCAGTTCATCCTTCATCATTTTAAAATCCTCAAGGATAGGGCCCATCAGATACCCGTCAGTTGCAAACGCATGCCCGCCGCAGTTCAAACCGGATTCTATCCTGTATTCAGATACCCAGAGTCCTTTCTTTGCAAAATACTTGCTTTGAATCCTTGCTGACCGGACATCGCTCACTTTCAGAATTATCTTTTTTCTTATTTCTCCATTGGTGTCCGGATAAAAGTCATCAAAAAGACTGGTATAATCCACCAGACTCGGGTTCATGCCTGCCGAAAAAACTACGGAAGAACTCAGCTCACTCATCGCAAAACCTCTTAAGGCAGCATGAGCATCATTGAATTCTTTCGGGAGTGGTTTACCTTCCCTGTAGTTAACCTTATCGACCTTCGACATAATATTAACGTCAATATCTCCGAGTGTAAGCTGATCACGAAGATCTTCCTGCATTTGATAACGTGCAACGGGATCGCTTTCATTCAGCATTCGTTTGTATTCACTTTTGAGCACTGAAGAATCCGGCAACAGGTTAAAGTACTTATTGATATCACTTCCTTCTGTAAAAGAAGCTGTTCTGACCTTTATAAAGTTCTCATTGCTGATCTCGTTGAGCAGATTCAGGTATGCGGTGATCCTTTTAGCCCTGCTGTCATTTTCTTCAACAGGAATAGGAAGATATGGTTTCCGATATAAACCGGTAATTCGCTGTCTCATTTTTTCAATAAGGAGGTCATCCATAATTGACACCACAGAGCTTATCCCAAAGTGAACTACACGAAGGGGTGTGTCAATGGTGAATCCAATGCCCATTACAGGAATATGGAAAGTATGTTCTGATCTGTTTCTTGTCATAAATTATTCTTTCTAGCATTTCTCTGCTCTCTGCCCTTCAGCAGCAACGGTTCGGTCAACTCCAACGACTTACGGTAGACATTGACCAGCCAAACATGGCCTGATGATACTCTTTTTATTGTCACCTAAAGAAGCAAAATCTGATAAGAACAATGCACAGGTGAATTGATCGATCCGGACTTTAGAACAAAAGCAGAATAGCGCTGCAAAATTACGGATGCTTATCGGGCGATAACATGATCTGGATCAGGTTATTAAAATAGGATAACAAGCAACGAACAGGGCACTTAACCCATTTCCATTGATTAAAGTACTTTAAAAAGTCATAAAAAGACCGGACAGATAAAACTTTGGGCTTTCCAAACCACCTTCTCCTACTTTTTTTCAGTTAAATTTGCTGCCTAAATCAGTTTCATGAGCTATTTCAATCAATATAAAGAATTAATCATTAGAGCAGTACAGGCACTGCATGACAGGTCCTATTTTACTCCATATCCAGAGCATCCGAAAGCATATGACGAATCTGAGAATGAAGATGGAAGAAATGCGTTTTCATCAAAAATGAATCATAATTTCGAAGAGCTTGGTGTTGAAGCAGAGCATTGGTTAGGTGAAGAAGTGTCGCCATTCCTGCAGACCGGAATAGGGATCAAATATCCTGCCCCGGGAGTCAGCAAACTGATTGAAAGAGCCAATAATGCAAAGTCTTGGGCTGACGTAAACATAGAAGAAAGAGCCGGAATACTGGTAGAATCTCTTGAACGGGTAAAGAAGCGTTTCTTTGAGTTGGCGTACTCAACAATGCATACTTCCGGACAAAGTTTTATGATGGCCTTCCAGGCATCTGGACCTCACAGTAATGACAGGGCACTTGAGGCCATAGCCATGGGGTACTATGAAATCACCCGATTCCCATCGGAACTGGACTGGGTAAAACCAATGGGAAAATTTGAACTTAAAATTCACAAGACATGGAAAGCCATGCCCAAGGGAATAGGATTGGTTATTGGTTGCTCTACTTTTCCGACCTGGAACACCGTACCAGGCATGTATGCAAGTCTCATCACTGGTAATCCGGTAATAGTAAAACCACATCCGAAATCCATTTATCCAATTGCACTGGTTATAGCTGAGTTAAGAAATGTACTCAGAGAAGAAGGACTAAATCCGGATATATGCCAATTGGCTCCGGATACTGTAAATGAACAGATCACCAAAGATCTTGCGGAACATCCTGACGTTAAATTGATCGATTATACAGGCGGGTCGTCATTTGGTGACTACCTTGAGACATTGAAAGGCAAGATGACCTTTACCGAAAAATCAGGTGTGAACAGTATAATCCTTCATTCGGCAAATGACCTGGATGCTGTTATTCAAAACATAGCCATGTCCACAAGTCTGTATTCTGGTCAAATGTGCACTGCGCCTCAGGATGTGTTCATACCTGCTGAGGGTGTACATACCCCGGAAGGAGTTGTCAGTTTTGATGAGGTGGCTGAAAAGATTGGGAAGGCGGTCACCGGACTTGCAGGGCATCCAAAATTCGGTGCTGGTACAGTTGCTGCCATCCAAAACGAGCAAACCATTAAAAGAATTAAAAAAGGTGGCAACTTCGGAGGTATGGTAGTTACTGAAGAGATCACAATAGTAAACCCTGAATTTGAACATGCTCGAACCGCTTCACCTGTTGTTGTCAAAACAAAAATGGAGAATACAGAGGCCTACGAAATAGATTATTTTGGACCAATCGTCTTTGCTGTAGAGATGCCGGATATTAACACTGCTATCAGCACAGCAGCGGACCTGGCGCGAAACCAGGGCGCAATAACTTGCCTTGCATTTACAACTGATGCTGAAATTCAGAAAAAGATCGAACGTGAAATGAATGCTGCGTATACTCCAGTTTCATTTAACTTCACAGGGGCAGCTATGGTAAATCAGCATGCTGCATTCTCTGATTTTCATACCAGCGGCGGAAATCCAGCTGGAAATGCAACTTTTGTGAACCCTGAATACATTAATAAGCGCTTTGTATGGGTCGGAAATAGATACGCCTGATTTCCCGTTTGTAAATAAATAAGGATAGTTGCTTAATTGTTTGGGTTCACGTAACCGCATAGTTTTTCGAATTCGTTATAATTGCCATAAATTATCATCATAGATGTGGCGTAAAATTATTACAGCAGTATTGATCCTCTTGTCTACCTTTCTAGCATATAAGGTGTATGACACTGTTGCAGATGAGTTAAGGTACCAGAAAGAGATCAAGATCATTGAGCAGGACGTTATCGAACGCCTGAAAAAGATCAGGGAAGCACAGCTTGTTTACAGGGAAGAGAAAGGCAAGTTCGCTGACAGGTTTGATTTTCTTCTTGAGTTCATAAAAAATGACTCAATGAAGGTAATTCAGGAGTTTGGCGACAAAGACGACACCAGCAGCGTTTATATTCAAAAGATCATAATGGTAAGCGTAAAAGACTCTCTGTTCAAAGATTACCCGATTGATTCCTTACCAATTGTTCCGCATTCCGGAAAAACATTTGATATCGCTGCAAAGGTGATAAATCAGAACAATGTTAATGTTCCGGTATTTGAAGTTAAAGATCCGGCACCGGAAAGTCGTGACCGAAGGGAAAATGACAACCCGCTAAAGGTCGGTTCACTTACAGAAGCTTCTTACCAGGGGAACTGGGATTAATTGACAAATGTGTCTGAGGAAAATATTCAACACGCCGTCACGCACAAACTTTACCTTGAACTTTCAGGGAGCTATTTTAATGCCGTAATTACAGACAAGAACAACCATGTTCTTGACTCGTCTTCTTTCTTTTTCACTGCAGCCGATGACCTTGATCGGTTGATCTCAACAGAGAATAAACTGCAATCTATATATTCAAATATTCTCCTGGTGAACAGCGGGTGCAGGTTTGTGGCCATGCCTCAGTCAATTTCAGAAACTCAGGATAAAAGAGAAATATACGGTGTAAGCTATTCTATTCAGAAAGGCTATGAACTGCTGGAAGATCACATTGGGATACAACTTCAGGTAAATTATGAACAGGATGGAAAGCTAATGGGCGTTTTACGTAAGTATTTTCCTAAAATGAAAATTTATCATGAACTGTCACTTTTGCACGACACCATTCTGCATAAACTTTCTGACGAGGTTAATAACATCGTTGCACACATTACCAGGGATTCATTGGTTATTCTTGCCTTTAATCAGGGAAAAATGATCTTCTGTAACCATTTCCTTTTAAGCGGGAATGATGATCTTTTCTACTTTGTGATGCTGACGGTCGAACAACTTGAATTTGATCCGGAGTATACTGGAGTCATGGTTCTGAATGACCAGAACCATGGGAAGAATTTCAAAGAGATGTTCAATCGTTTTGTTAAAACCGTAGACACGCCTGAAAGACTGCTAGAATATCAGGTAGAAAATATAGATCAGCCGGCGTCCATTAGTTTTGCAATACAGGCAGCAATTCAATGCGCATAATCTCAGGTACATTCGGAGGCAGACGGTTTAGTCCACCGAAAGGGTTATCGGCCAGACCAACCACTGACAGGGCCAAAGAAGGCTTATTCAACTGGTTGCAACACAGATTAGATATTGAAGGAATACTTTTTCTAGACCTCTTTGCGGGAACAGGAAACATCTCTTTTGAGCTATTGTCAAGAGGTGCGAAAGGAGTAGCTGTTGAAAGAGACCGGAAGGCAGTCGAATTCATTCAAAAGACAACCTCCGAACTGCCGGCAGAAGGCCTGGAAGTCGTTAAAGGTGATGTCGACCGATTTCTTGAGACTGACAGCAGGTTTTTTGACCTTGTATTTGCTGATCCTCCATACGCTATTGAAGACCCGGTAAGCCTTGTAAATAAAGTGATAGACAATGGGTGGTTAAAACCAGGCGGACTCATGATACTGGAGCATTTTGACAAAATAGTCACAGATCATCCATTAAGGATCGAGCAAAGAAAATACGGCCAAAGTGTGTTTTCTATATTTCACTTACCGCCAAAACAAGAGTGAATCGCATAAAATCATTTAACTTTGATCTTATGCAAAAGACAGCAATATTTCCCGGAACCTTTGACCCCTTCACCAACGGGCACCTGGATATCGTTAACAAAGGGCTGCGGATGTTTGATAACATTATCATTGCTATCGGCGTGAACACCTCCAAACGCCAGCTATTTCCTATTGAAAAAAGAAAGGAATGGATCGAGAATGTGTTCATCGATAACGACCGGGTCGAAGTAATGACCTACTCTGGTCTAACGACCACGTTTTGCACTGAAGTGGGAGCAGCATTCATACTGAGAGGTTTGAGAACTACCACCGATTATGAATATGAAAAGCAGATCGCTTTTGTAAATGAACAGCAAAGCCCTGAGCTTCAGAGTGTTTTTATCATGAGCCAGCAGGAGAACAGCATCATCAGTTCTACGATTGTTAGAGAACTGATCATTTATGGAGGTGATTACAAAGACTATTTACCTGAAGGTATCAAAGTGCACGAAGTAAATATCGAATAGTAGCATAGGTATCTAGCTTTTCAACATCAAGCACATCTAACCTGACCCATCGGATCTCATCTATGTCCTCTTCAGTCTGAGGCTTATAATTTTGCCAATCGCTAGTACTCATCTTGAACCAGATGGTCTTTTTCAAATTCCACTGGCCGTTTATACTGTACATGTGGTATGTATCCGGCAACTTATGTTTTATCTGCAAACCACGAACCGCACACTCCTCCTCAACTTCTCTCATTGCACATTCTTCATCAGTTTCCTCGTCTTCAAACTTCCCTTTCGGCAGATCCCATTTGCCAAGTCGCCTGATCAACAGCAGGTTTCCTTCGGTGTTAAAGACTGCCCCTCCGGCCGCTTTTAGAAAATGAACGCTTCGCATGAGCATACTGAAATTGTGTACAGCATCCCCGTTGACCATTACTCCTTCAACATTTTTTCCTGGGTCCAGGGCCACTTGTATCAGGCCAGCAACATCTTCAGGTGTCATTAGTTCATCAAAATGTATCAAATTACCTTTTGAACTCGATGAATTGCCAAAATAAAGTGGCAGATCTCCAACATGAACGATACGTGTATACATCGATGACAAAAATGCAAATTATGCAGGACCATTGCATCACAGAATGTTTAAAATATCACGGCAGTTGACTCAAAATCGTACTTTTGCAGCATGTCAGAAAAAGGAACCATATCAGAGAAGGTTGCGGCACACCTGCTAGAAACAGGTGCCGTTCAATTAAGACCCGATGCTCCTTTCACCTGGTCTTCAGGCTGGAAGTCCCCTATCTACTGTGATAACAGGGTTACCTTATCATTTCCGGAGGTTCGTACATTTATTAAAAGGTCACTGGCTGCCTTAGTTAAGCAACAGTTCCCTGCTGTTACTGCTCTCGTTGGTGTCGCAACAGCGGGAATTGCCATAGGTGCACTTTGCGCAGATGAACTTGATATTTCCTATGCATATTGCAGGCCAAAACCAAAAGAGCATGGCATGCAAAATCAATTGGAAGGAAAGCTGGATAGAAACGCAAAGGTGGTTGTGATCGAGGATCTTATATCTACCGGGGGAAGCAGCCTCAAGGTGGTTGAATTTCTTAGAAATGAAGGATTTGAAGTAATAGGGCTAGCTGCAATATTCACCTATGGCTTTAAAAATGCAGCAGATGCTTTTTCAATATCCGCTTGTCCGTTCGCGACACTTACAAACTACCCCGATCTTTTAAAAGTAGCAGAACTTAAGAATACCATCACGTCCAAAGAAAAAGAAACCCTTTCTGCATGGTCATCAGCCCCGGGCAAGTGGGGTGTAACCGGTTAACTCACCATTATTACCGGTTTATATTTACCACTTATTTACTCAGCCCACATCAACTGACCCTTCAGTAACGGGTGGAGATTTCTAATGTCAAAAAGTTGGCAGCAAAAAAAAACCGTTCAATTTAATGAACGGCTCTTTGTATCAGTTGGTTTCAAAACCCTAGTAACGATAATGTTCCGGTTTGTAAGGACCTTGTTTATCGACACCGATGTACCTGGCCTGAACATCAGAAAGTTCTTCCAGTTCTACACCAATTTTAGCCAGATGAAGCTGTGCTACCTTTTCATCAAGATGTTTAGGAAGCGTGTAAACTTCATTCTTATAATTATCATTGTTGTTCCACAATTCGATCTGTGCCAGCGTTTGGTTCGTAAATGAATTCGACATTACGAATGACGGGTGTCCTGTAGCACAGCCAAGGTTTACCAATCGGCCTTCCGCTAGAACGATGATCTCATTTCCATCGACATTATATACGTCAACCTGTGGTTTAACCTCGTAATGCGCATTTCCATAATTAGAGATCAGCCATGCCATGTCTATTTCATTGTCGAAATGTCCAATGTTACAAACGATGGTCTTGTCGTTCATTAGTTTGAAGTGTTTCTCGGTAATGATATCCCTGTTACCGGTTGCGGTGACAATAATGCTTGCCCTTGGGATCGCATTTTCCATTTTTTTAACTTCAAAACCGTCCATTGCTGCCTGTAAAGCGCAGATCGGGTCAATTTCAGTTACGATCACTCTGGCACCGGCTCCTCTCAAAGATTGAGCCGTTCCCTTCCCAACATCTCCATATCCTGCCACGACAGCTACTTTACCAGCCATCATAATATCAGTTGCTCTACGAATTGCATCCACTGCCGATTCTTTACAACCATATTTATTATCAAATTTTGATTTCGTGACAGAGTCATTGACGTTAATTGCAGGAACAGGGAGTGTTCCAACCTTCATTCTGTCGTACAGACGAAGAACACCGGTCGTTGTTTCTTCTGAGATCCCTTTGATACCATCAACCAATTCAGGGTGTTTATCAAGAACAACATTCGTCAGGTCGCCGCCATCGTCAAGTATCATATTCAAAGGCTGCCCCCCCTCAAAAGCGTTGAGTGTTTGTTCTATACACCACTCATATTCTTCTTCAGTCATGCCCTTCCAAGCAAATACAGGTATCCCAGTTGCAGCAATAGCAGCTGCCGCATGATCCTGAGTTGAAAAAATATTGCAGGAGGACCAGGTTACTTCAGCACCCAGAGCTTTAAGCGTCTCAATAAGAACCGCGGTCTGAATTGTCATATGCAGACAACCCGCAATTCTTGCTCCTTTAAGTGGTTGTTCGTTTTTAAATTCCTCACGGATTGACATCAGTCCGGGCATTTCGGCTTCAGCGAGTTTTATCTCTTTTCTTCCCCAATCAGCCAGATTGATGTCTTTTACTTTGTAGTTCATTGTTGCTACAGTCATCAGTTATAATTTTTTTGCAAAAATACCATTAATCTCTTCTAAAATGAACCATTAGATGCGCTGATTGTTTATGATGAAGAATAAATTACTTTTGCACATTTAATAATTAATACATGTATCCAGAAGAATTGGTACGTCCGATGAGGGCGGAATTAGTAAAAAACGGGTTTACGGAATTGCGTACTGCTGTTGATGTTGATGAGGCATTGGCGAAACAGGAAGGTTCTGCTTTACTGGTAGTTAATTCGGTATGTGGATGCGCTGCAGGCAGTGCACGACCGGGAGTTCTTGCTTCACTGCGTGGAGACAGGAAACCGGAAAGGTTACTGACGGTTTTTGCCGGTCAGGATGCTGAAGCTACCGCACGTGCAAGAGAAAATCTTGTACCTTATCCACCGTCAAGTCCGTCGATCGCATTGTTCAAAGACGGAAAGTTAGTTCATATGATCGAGCGTCATTTTATTGAAGGTCGAACTCCTGATATGATCGCACAGAATCTGGCGATGGCTTATGAAGAATTCTGCTAGATAACAACTTCGTTAAGAAGGACTGAAGTCCGGCATTATTTCAAAAGACATAAAAAAAGCCCCGGGAAACCGGGGCTTTTCTTGTAATATCATTAACAACCTTTATCAAGGTGCTCCTACGCGGTGCATTGCACAACGGAAACCGATGGTTGCGGTCGCTTGTTTTTCTTCAAGGAATCTTCTTGTTCCGGGAGACAGGAAGTAAGCTCTGTCGTTCCAGGAAGCTCCTTTGTACACACGTGCCTGATCGTTCACAAGGGAAGTAACACCAAATTCATACTGTTGGTCTCCTTCAGCGTAGAATTCAGGATCGATATATCCTTTGTTGTCAGCACGCTTATAATTTCTTCTTTGGGTATTTTCTCTTTCAGTAACCGGTACGTAAACAATTCTACCTAGGCTATCCTTGTAATCGATCATACCGAACTGATCCAATTTTGGTTTGGTGTAGAAGTTACCACGGAAAGGGTTAACGTCATCCATATCGTAAAGCGAGTTAGGTCTGTAGATATCCATAACCCATTCGCTGACATTTCCTGACATGTTATACAAGCCGTGATCATTTGGCCAGTAAGCAATAACCTCGGTAGTAAATATCGCACCGTCGTTCAACTGACTGGCAATACCTGCCGCGTCACCTTTACCTCTTTTAAAGTTTTCGTTAATGCGTCCACGGTATTTCTCCTTATCCTCACCAGAGTGACGAACGGTAAGACCGTCCCATGAATAGATCTTCTTCTGGTTTGTATTTTCAAATTCAGATGAACCAACGTTTGCAATAGCTGCGTATTCCCATTCAGCCTCTGTGGGCAGGCGATAATCAGGAAGGAGGATACCATCTTCCATTTTAACACGTCTGGTAGCACCTTTTACGTTGATGTCCTTTATTTCATGTTTACCTGGTTTGCTGCTCTGGAACTGACCAACAAGATAAGCATCTGTAACGAAGTTATCATCGTTCATCTGATCTTTGTCAGGTTGCAGGATCCCTTCACGTATCAGGATCATTTCATTCACCCTGTCTGTTCTCCAGGCGGCAAAAGCCGTAGCCTGAAGCCAGTTAACACCTACCACAGGATAGTTCTTGTAAGCAGGGTGTCGCAGGTAATATTTTACGAAAGGCTCATTATAAGCCAGTCGGCTTCTCCAGGAATTTGTATCCGGAAGTGCTTCAGCCCATACCTGAGGAAAATCCGCGTATACTCTTTTCAACCAGTGCAGGTATTCAAGGTAATGCAAATTGCTGACCTCTGTCATATCCATATAAAAGGTATTTACGGTAACTTTTCTTTCGATGTTATCGTGTTCATACAATACGTCCTGTTCAGAGGAACCCATTGTAAACTGACCACCTTTCACAAGAACAAGATTAGGCCCTGTTTCCTGGCCTTTATACTCATAGTTCTCAAATCCACCCCATTCAGCGTCATTGTATTTCCAACCTGTGATAGCTGACCTTTCCTTCTTACAAGCAGAAGAAAAGAGCACTACAACACTTAGGGCAAGTAACGATACTCTTTTGTTCATAATAAAACGATACGTTCTTTCTTCTTAAACTGCAATTCTAATGAATTATTGCATGCGAAGCGTTATTTTCTTAAAAATCAGGACATCTTAAAGGTCTGAATCTGATCACTTTCTTCTTCGCACACCATCCTATTGATGCGCTGACCTCGTGTGACATCGGTGCTGCTGATCGCGCTTGTGATACTGTCAGGTCAACACTGTACCCAAATTTAAACCTGTCCTTTCTGAAACCAGCCAGAAGCATGATTGCATCAGGATTGTTGAATTTACCGAAGGTCTGACGGAACCACAGACCGGTTACCAACGGACCTTTGTTAATATAGAAACCAAGGTTCATTTGAGTGAATTTCTCTTGCAGCATGAACAATGCATTAGGAGAAATAGTGCTTTTAGGTACCCTTCTTTTATCCAGAGGTATAACTACCCCTGAGTGAACGGTATATCTTCTTGGAATAACGGACTCCGGATCATCATAGAACGACTGTGTTGGCTCTATCAGATTATGGACCGCTGCTCCGAAATAAAAATCTTCAGTATAGCCTACCATACCTGCGGCAAAATCAACATAATTGATGGCGTCGCCGATGTATGGTTCACTTGTAGGATTAACAAATCCCTGTGATGCATCGATCTGATCTTCAAATCTCAATCTTTTCCAGTCAATGCTTCGTTGTCCGTATTTCCCCTGAAGTCCAAACCTCATGGTGAAATTCTTGGAAACCCTTAGCTGGTAGGAATAGATAGCTGCGATGCTTGTTGAAGTCAAAAGACCTTCACCAGCCTGATCTCTCAGTGCAAGGATTCCAAATCCACCACCTATCTTATCGAAATGCTGGTCGTAGGAGAATACCGTGGTCACAAATGTACCAGGTAGACTTGGCCATTGATTCCTGTAGTTGATGGTAGCCCTGCCACCGCCATTACATTCTCCTGTCCCTGCCATCGCCGGATTTGTGTATACCGGAGTAGCATAGAACTGTGAGAATTCAGGATCTTGCGCATTAGCATTTAAACTGACTAGAGAAAAGCCGGCCAATGCGATAAGTACATATCCGTATTTTATCTTCATTTTAGAAATAAAAAGTCTCTCAAACCTCATAATCTTACAATCTTGTAAAGATAACACTTCTTGCGTTTTCCTGCAAAAATATTACCTTAATTAAACAATAGAATTAGGATTTTATTGTTTTACCTATGACTTTAGCAACGCAAAAAGCTGCAGAAAATTTTATGCTTCGCAAAATACTACGTGTCACAACATTAGCAATCCTTTCCATAGTGGGCGGAATGTCTTACGGACAAACCTCTTCTACCAAAATAGACCTTAATTGGGTGGAAAATGTTGCGCAACCTTTACAATTTTCATTTAACGGGGCAATTTTACGTGATTTTGACAATGTCGTTCTTCCCGTATATTATCAAAAAATAAAAGTTTCCAGCCCGGATGCTGAGGCCATTATAAATTTTAACACCTCTGAGGGAACCTACGTCACTAACGACACGAGAAAGCAGCTGAAGGAAGATTTCGTAGCTGAAAGCTATATTTCTTCTGAAGACGGAGTCAACTACCTGAACATAAGTATTTTACCGCTAAGGTATAGCCACAGGGCTGAACGGCTGCTCTCCTTTGATATCATAATTAAACAAAATCCATCAGACCAGTACGACCAAAGAAAACTCAGGAAGAAATCTCATTACAAGTCGTCATCTGTACTTGCAGATGGTGAGTGGCTGAAAATCAGGACAAACAGGGAAGGGATTTTTGAAATTACCAGATCTCTTCTTGAATCCGGAGGATGGAATACAGCTGGCATTGACCTGAGCACCATCAAAGTATTTGGCAACGGCGGTGGTCTGCTGCACGAACATATTGATGAACCAAGGTTGGACGACCTTGAGGAATTAAGAGTTAAGGTGAAAGATGAGAACGGGAACAACAGACTGGACGCGAACGACCGTATCTTTTTCTACGGTCAGGGTGCAGTAGTATGGATATATGATAATGGTTCGGACAGGTTCATCCATGAAAATCATCCTTACGATGAGTACAATTATTACTTTATTACCCATGGTGGCCCGGCCGGAAAGAGAATGAATGAGTT
>DJML01000138.1 GCA_002436505.1 Bacteroidetes bacterium UBA6491
TGGCTGCCGGGCTGATCCTTTACGCTTTTGTGATGGTTTTTCTTGCAGTAAAGCTCGTTCCCGCAGATTTTTGGATAACGATCAATACGAAAAACGGGATCCCTGATATGAACCTGGCTTTCCGCTACATCTTTGGGCAGGGAAACTCGATCATTGTCGGTTCGCTTGTCGCGTTTCTTATCGGACAACTACTTGATGTTGCAGTTTTTCAGTATATCAGAAAATATACCGGCGAAAGAATGTTGTGGCTTAGGGCTACCGGTTCAACCCTGGTATCTCAGTTGGTCGATTCTTTCGTAGTGTTGTTTATTGCTTTCTATATCGGACAGGGATGGAGTCTTGCTCTTGTTGTAGCAGTTTGCATTACCAATTACATCTACAAATTTTCGGTCACGATCATTATCACCCCTTTGCTTTATGTTATCCATGGGGTGATAGACAGATACCTTGGCGAAGAACTTTCTGCAAAAATGATCAGCGAAGCAATAAAAAACCCGGACCAGGGCCCGGGTTCTTAATAAGTTCATTTGTTCTTATTCGATCATAATTCTACCGTAGACTGTCGATGTTCCATCAATTATCTGCAGAAGATAAACTCCCGAAGAATATCCTGCAACATTGATCATCGTAACATTTGATGAAGGGGTGATTTCACCGACGACGTTCCCATTCAGATCCATGATATTCACTTTCGACNNTCAACATAAACAAGATCATAGGCAGGGTTAGGATAAACCCTTATTCCGGCTTCATAAATTTCTCTTACATCACTGAATTTAGGAAGATCGATTGCTTGTGATTCTGTATTCATGCACCCCTCCGAATCAGTGACCTTTAACATAACATTAACGGTCTGACCCTCTGAGTTGCCATAATCATGTGTAGGTTGGCTTAAAATGCTCGTGTCGCCGTCACCAAAATCCCAGTGATAATCGGTATGGAAACTCATATCCGGCACAAATCTGTACAATTTCCAGTCCCTGCTGTATGTGAATCCGGCATCAGGAAGCGGAATAATTATCAAGTCTATCTTAACAGAACTATCCACGCAAACACCCTTATGGGCCACAACAAAGGCTGTGTCTAAATTTTTAAATGCTGACTGATAATGGAAGCTATCCTGTGAAGTGGCTGTCAGGTTTCCATTGACATAGAATTTATAGAGATCCATACCGTGTGTAGCAACAAACACAATAGTATCATCCTCGCAATACATGTTGCCCTGATCAGAGGTTGAAAGGACCACCTGCCCAATATTGTCCACATTAATTTTTAAGTCGATCTGTTCTGGAGGGCAACCAAGGTTTGCTGAATCTGTCAGTTCCAGTAAATATGTTTTAGAGATGTTCGGCTCAAATTCGAAGATCGAGTCATTGAAATCCTGACCATTTTCAAGTGACAGGCTAAATTTATGACCTGTCAGACCGTTTACCTCTACTTTAGCTGTGCTACCAAGACACACCACTGTATCATGGGTCACACTTACATCAATCGCGTTACACGGACCGGTCTGGCATACTTTTGTTGCAACATTGCTGTAGAAACAGGGGAAATTTTCTTTCGCCCTAACTCTTATTTCATACTTTTTATCAGGGATCAGGTTGGAAAGACTATGCTCAAAACCGCTTGTGTTTGGCGACTTCCATGTCTTACCGCTGTCGGTGCTTACCTGATAACCTGAAGTATGTCCTGCGGTCGTATCACTCCAGCCAAAAAGGAGCGATGTGGTCGTTTTATCCTTGCACTCTATCACCGGTGCTCCGAGACGTTTATTTACGGTAATATTAACTGTATCGCTCAGTGGACCAACGCAGCCTATCGTGTCCTTAATTCTTATATTAAAATCAGAGGTTACATCCATTTTATAGGAAAGTTGGTTACCTGCAGCCGTTGATACATGCTTGAAATCCTTATATAAGTAGATCGAATCAGCTCCCAATGTTCCAGTAAAAGTGATCACTGTACCAGAACACGCTGAATCATTTAATGCATTAGAACTGATAACGGTTGAGGGCGAAGGGAATTCCTTCACCTGCACCGACGGGCTTTGCCTCGAACAGCCTTCGCTGCTTGTGGTGACCACATAATACATTCCCGCTTTTTTCGCATAAGTAAAATTATTGGTATCNNACTGAATCTCCAGGACAGATGGTAGTCGGGAAAGTTCCCTGAATAAAGGCAGTTGGTAATTCCTTGATCTGAATTCTAAATGTATCAGGGTCGGACCAGGAAATAGCATTTTGTACTTTCAGAATGGCTAACTGTGTTCCCTTAAAGTTATAAGTAACTGTCGGGTTCTGTTTTGCAGAAGTAGCTGGTGTACCGTTAGGGAATGTCCAGCTGTAAGCTGTTGGATTGGCCGTACCGGAACCTTTCATTTGAATTGAAGTTCCTGCACAGTACACATTTGTATCTGCTGATGCTGTTGCCTGCGGCAGTAGACTTGATGTCCCTATTGTGAATTTCTTAAGATAAATTGAATCTCCTTTTGTACCACCGTCGTTATTGGTGACATTCAAAGCCACATAAAAATACACATTCCCGAGATTTGATGAAGGAGCCGTCCATGGAAACGTCCACACGATTGAATCGCCACTTACTGATGTTCCGGACGAACTGTGTGTTATATATTGCCTTGTTTTTCCATTGATGGTAGTGGTCACTTTTCGTGTCCTGCTTGCTGCAGCAAGAGCTCCGGCAAACACATTGTCCTTGTCCAGGACCGTAGTTTCAAAACCGATCTTGCTTTTGTTATTTTGCTTGTATCTGACCGTTATGTTGTACGTAGAATCAGGCACATACCCTCCACCGGTAAAATCTCCGAAAAGTTCCAGGTTGTTGATGTAATTTCCTTTGTTTACTGGAGCGTTGAAATGACAACTGGGGCTTGTAGCACAGGTGTTCTCGTTCGGGGCGCCCGTATTCCCCGCAGCTGCCCCGCTACCACTGGTCATGGAATCGAAGGCTATTAATACAAGAAATAAACTAGAGAAAGCCGAAACAATGATGCTTTTTTTCCGCATGAGACAAATTAATTGATTTGTACAAACATACATTCATGTTGGATAAATCAACAGCAACTTATTTCATTTGAAACTCATTTTACGGTCACAGTTAACTGAAAGTTTAATTATTTCAATGCATTTTTCATGATCTCAATAACAAGTTCTTTATTTGCCCCTGAATCTGGATCTATACGTATATAGCTGCCCTGCCCCTTAGCTGACAGGTCCTTCATGAATGAAAGTGCTGATCTGCTTTTTCCAAAAGCCACAACAGACAATCGGATATTTTTTTCCTGGGAATGTTCCTGCGCCATATCGTAAAGGTCCTCTTCAACAAGGTCTGTTGAATTAAACAGACCATCCGTTGCCAGAATTATCTGGTTGTTGCCGTCCAATATCAGGTTTTTCAACGCTTGCTCATATGCCATGCCCATGCCATCAGCTCCTTTGGAATACCCAAAGGCTTTGAGGCTGTCAATTACCTCGTAGATCTCGTTCTTTCTGTCTCCCTGAATCGGACGTAGCGCTATTTTCGTACTGCTGGCATATGTTATTATGGTTACAACGTCGCCCGGTCTTAGCACGGATACCATATTTTTCATTGATTCCTTCAGCAACGGGAGTTTATCCGGGTTCTTCATGCTACTCGATACATCTATTAGAAATACAATGTTGTTTTTCGCATACTTGGCACTCAATCGCCCGTCCGGATCAAAATCAGGTAGAACCTCAACAGGCAATGGATCGATAATCGTTGTATCCTCCTGAACCGGCACGATATCATTTGCCATAACCGTTGTATCTTCTGCAATCCTTTCTTCATCCTTGTCTATCAGAACAACATCCCGTTCAATTATTTTAAGGTCCTTGTATTGTTCTCGTATTTTTCTCCGGATGCGGTCAATTCCCTCTTCTTCTCGCTCGTCTACTTCTTCCAGCACAAATACCTCTTCTTCCTCATCTACAGATTCTTGCTCCGCCTCGGTCTCTTCCGCTTGTGCAAATTGCTCTTCAGGCACTATTACTTCGGTCGTGTCGAACGGCTCCAATTCGATCACAAAATGACCTCCACCCCTGTTTATATAGAATACTTCTTCTGCCGTTCTGTACCCTTGTTTTGAAACCTCAATTTCATACAGCCCGATGGGGATATCCTCCAGTGTGACCATTGGATTCTTTGAATTTTCAATAAGGAATTGCTTGTCGCGGCCGCTAAACAAAAGATTAACGCCCTGAATGGTCATCCCGGTGGTCTTATCGTACGTTGTAATTGTCGAACTTCCTGATTGTTCTCTTTTAACGTCTGCCTCGGATTTATTCATGGACGGACACATGGTCAGGGCATTCGGATGAAAGCTGATTATCTTACCGGTGATATTTATATAGAATGGGTCGTTCCGGGAATTGATATAGATGGGCTGATGTACTCTTATCATGCCATATTTTTCGGTAAAATACCTGACCTTGATCTGGATGGATTGCCCTGGTTGTACATAACCTTCAGGTATGCTCACCTCCAGATCCATCATATACGGGGTAGGCATAAAAAGCACAGGAACTTTGCTTTCATTTGTAAATGTGTAGATCAACGTCGGATTATTGTACAGTTTCACACGTCCAAGATCATGGACATCCGGTACCATTCTTTGGGCTGATGCCATACCGGCACAAAGTGTGAGAAAAAGTATGTATATCAGCCTGTTCATATAAAATCTTTTCACATTTAAAACGTTATGTCAACACAGGAAATTTCATTCCTGTTATAAATTGCAACAATAAACGCGCCCAATTTGATCAATTACTACCGGATTCTTGAACTTGAGGACTATTCTGAAATATCGGTAGTAAAAAGGCAGTACCGGAAACTTGCAAAAATATATCATCCGGACATCAACAAAGAAAATCCGGAAGCGGAAGAGATCATTAAGATAATTAACAAGGCCCATGCCACGCTCTCAGATCCGAAGCTAAAAACGAGATATGACAGTCTTTTGAAGGATGCTTATCTCTATGAGCAATTTCAGCAAAAAAGAAACATCAAAGATGAGACAGCAGCCCGAAGGGAAAGGGCACGTGAATTTATCAAACAGAAACTAAAAGAGGACATAAAGGAATTTGAGCAAAGTTTGAACCGGTTTCCCGCCAAATACCGTTATGGACTCGGGATCCTTTCCGCCTTGACAGGCTTGCAGCTCGTTTACTCTAACTGGTTTGTTAACCTCACGGAACAATCCTACGTGCTGATCTTTATCGGCTACCTGTTGTTCCTCACCTCTACGGCCTTTGTTTTCCAATTCTACGATCGGCATTTATGGTACAAGTCACAATTATTTAAAGCCCGGAAAGCGAAGCCTCGTATAAATCCAGTCAATGTATTCCTGTTAACACTTTTCCTGGGTCCTGCTTTTACTTTTGGATTGAGTAGCGTTAGGAAGATCTATCACCTCCGTCATTATAAAAAAATTGCTGCAGGACGTGTTCTTTACATTGCGAGTGAGAACAGGGTGCGCTATCAGTTCAGCTCCGAAAATGGCGAACGGGTGATCAAAAGCCAGTTTATGTGGAATGCTATTGAAAGGATATCAAAAGATGAAGTGATCTACATTGAATATTCTTCAGCAGATCCGGGAATCTCAAGAATTATTCCATTTGAAAAAATGAGAGATAAATGACGATCAGGATTTAGTTTCCCCTTTAAAATGATCATCCTTTTCCCTGAACAAAATATTGAACGAGGTCATTGATCCATAACACCTGGTAATGTATTGCTGCAAGTTGACCTTTTCTTCATCACTAAGAGATTTATGGCTATTGATATTTTGCTCCAGCACCCTTAACCTGTCCCTCATCATCACGATCTTATGGAAAAAAGTTTCAATCGGTATTTCCTTTACAGCAAGGTTTTCATCCTTCGGTTCCAGTACCATTAGGCCTCCTTTCCATCTGTCGCCCAGGGGAATAACCGGTGCTACATCCGTATGTCGTTCCAGTATCTTCAGCAAAGCATCCTCAACTTCTTCAAAAGTGATCATATTGTTAGCCGTTTCTACTATTTCCATGATCTCCAGATCAGCATCACGCTCTATTTCTCGCAGGCCGCCTTCGAAAAAACTGATCATATATCCTGTGAGACCGATCTGGCAAATGATTCCTTGTCCGTACGACGCATGTTTAACTCTGGTACCTATACCTATATTTTCCATGTGAATTGCTTTTTTTTGCAATATAAAAGTTGGGCTTAATAAAATTATTACGCAGCAAATTACTTCTATGGAAAATAAAGAAATATTCATCCCCGGTAAATTATTGATCGCAGGTGAATATGTTGTGTTGGACGGGGCCAAAAGTTATGCTGTAAAAACCAGGCATGGGCAATATCTTTCTTTTGAACAAAGAGATACTGATCTCATCGAATGGGAAGCCCTGGATCATGAAGGTAAAAAATGGCTGGAGTTTACGTTCAGTTATGCTTCAGAAAAGCTGGATCTTCATACAGGAAGTGACGATGATCGTCACTTGTACCGTTTGATACGTTATATCATTGACAACAAAGCAACAGATCTTAGATCCGGCTATAAAATACAGACACGTCTGACTTTTCCGATCAGCTGGGGATTAGGCAGCAGCAGCAGCCTGATTGCCGGTATTGCCAGGATGTTTGATCTGAACCCCTATGATCTTCTTGCAAATACTTTTGGAGGAAGTGGCTATGATGTGGCTGTTGGTTATGAAAACTCCGGATTGTTTTTTACAAAAACTCCTGATATCAAGAACCCTGTCATAGAATTGCATAACTGGGATCCTGTTTTTAAAGAAAACCTGTATTTCGTTTATCTTAACCGAAAGCAGAACAGCAGGGAAGCAATGTTGAACTACATGAAATATAAAGACAGCAGTTCATGTTCAATAACGGATATGTCCGAACTTACCGAGGCGATGATAGCATCAAAGGACAGGGATGAATTTGCAATGCTGATGCGTACTCACGAAAAAATACTCAGTGCTGTATTACATCAACCGCGTATAAAAGAAGCGTTGTTCTATGATTATAACGGGGAAGTTAAGTCTTTGGGTGCCTGGGGTGGCGACTTTTGTATGGCTATCGGCAACAAGAAAACACCGGAATATTTCCGTTCAAAAGGTTACGAAGTTCTATTCGATTTTGAGACTATGTTAAACGCGCAAAGCTCAGTGTAAATACGATCACTCTGGAACGCTTCCCGGTTCGATCGGAATTTCTTCACCCTGGTTAACTGGTCCACCCTGATCAACAGGAGGTAAATTATCCGGGTTATTCTGGAAATCGTTGTTCTCGATCTTCTGCTGCATGATTGATTTTGCAGGGCCCGACGAAACGGAGGATGATGTCATGGTGCTTATCAACGCCAGAACCAACAACGCTCCGGCCAGTATCCATGTAACCTTTTCAACAAACGCATTGGTCCTTCTAACGCCAAGTATCTGGTTTCCTGAAGAGAAATTGGAGGCTATTCCTCCACCTTTTGGATTTTGTATCAAAACAACCAAAATCAACAAAATAGAAACTATTATTCCCAGTATCAGTACAAATTTCATCTTATCCTATATTATACTTTTCCTTTATTTCCGCAATTCGGGCTGCAAAATACGCCAAATTAGTTGGCTTTTGCAATCTCAATTTTTCATAAACTTCGATTGCCTTCATGGGATGTCCCTGCTTTAATAATAGTTTGGCCAAAGTCTCACTCACAATATCAGAATCGTCGGATTCACTCTTCCTTGCCATTGATTCAGGATTGTAGAATTCCACTTTCATCCTTGAAATTTGTGGCCTGTTCTTTATAAAAGACTCCAGCAGCTCGGTTGGATCTGCTTTTTCACCTGTTTCGGTCTTTTTAACTTCTGTACGAGGTTCCTCCCCTCCGATGTCATTATCTTTTTCCTTTTTATCCTCTGCCCCAAAGCCATCAAGCCAATACAGGAATGATCTGCTGTCGCTGTCTTCTTCTGATTCTTCCACTCCTGAACCGATCAATTTCGAAAGCTCTACTTCAGGGTTATATGCAGGGACAAAAGGAACAAACTCTCTACCCTCACCCTCTAGATCGTCAACCGGTGTTAGTTTCCCAAGCTCTTTTATCGGATCATAAATTGGTTCAGGGATGGACTTATCATTCTCTTCTTCTGAAATCTGATCATTTTCATCCTCTTGGTGGTCATCATTCTCATCCAGAGTAAAACCGGTCATAAAAGGAATTTCATCAGGAATCTCACTCACCTCTGAATCCTCCGTATCCAATTCCTCTACAACTTCATTGATGTCCGGTGAGATGTGGTGAAGTTCTTCCAGGATATGTTCCTCTTCACTTATTGGGTCAGGTCCTGCCGGTTCATTTTCTGTCGATGCCTTTTCCGGCTCAAGAACAGACGGTTCATCTTTGAACGACTTCAGGAAATCTTCGATGGCGTGTCCCGAAGCAGGTTCATTCTTCCTTTCTTCTTTACGGGTATCAACGATCTCCTCTATTGGTTCCGGATCACTTGTGGAAGACTCGGGAGCAACCGAATCGCCGTCAACTGCAACCATTTCAGGAGGTGGACCCTCTTTAACGTTCAATATCCCGGATGTACCTTCCTCAAATGAATCTGGATCCAGGAGAGCATCCTCCTCCATTAAATTGAACAATAGTGATCTGTCCCCGGCATAGAGTGAAGCCTTTTTCAAGAGACTTTTATAGCTGTGTCTTCCGGAGTTCTTATATGCCTTTGCAAGCAAAATATGTCCTGCTGCGAACCAAGGATATCTGCTTACAAGCTGCTCGAGTTCCTCAGCATGTGTGGCATCTATCTCATTAGGTTTTGAGATCAGTTCTATGACATCTCTAGTTATCACCTACCAGTCCAAAGTGGATTTGTTAAATATTTCCTGCACCAAACGATCCGTCATTTCATCGATCAGTGCAGCTTCTACAGAACTTAAGTTCTGTGCAGCATCGAAATCCTGAAATTGCGTGAACGTTTGCTCAAAGTTATGTTTTTTAACCTTCTCTGAATAAAGCTTGGCTTTAACAGTGATGGTCAGCCTGTTTTGGGTTGCCGTTGAGTTATCCTGTGAAGAAACCGGCGCAACGGAATAACCAATGATCTCCCCTGAAAGTTGCATATCTCCGTTGCTTTCTACCAGGTCAAGATTGGTCTGTGAAATGAATTTATCTCGAAGTTTTTCTGACAATGTCGGACTCAGTTGAGGTGCGACAAGAGGAGCCGTGTTTTCAAAGTAAGCAACAGAAACAGACTTAATTTCAGGGTCAATGTCACCTGCCGGATTCAGTTTATAAAATCCGCAGTTTGAAAGAAAAAACAAACTTATGACCGTTGCCGAAGTGTATATCCATTTCATTCTAGTCCGTAGTGTTTTATCTTTCTGTACAATGTGCGCTCCGATATACCCAGATCCTCAGCTGCTTTCTTTCTGCGGCCAGTATTTTTCAACAGTGCTTTTCTTATCAGTTCTTCTTCCTTTGCCTCCAGGGAAAGGTTCTCATCTGTACCCACTGCATCCTCTGCTTCGATAACGTACTCCTCTTCGTTGCCCTGATCACCCGTCATGTCGCTATCTTTTGGATGGATCACTATCTCTGTTTGGTCAGGCATACTGTCATCCGACAGCACTCTGTTTATTACCGATTTATGATCTTCAATGATCTTGTCTTTCATCTGACTGCCTTTGAGTAACTCTGTTACCACTTTCTTAAGGTCGGTCATGTCATTGCGCATGTCAAAAAGGACCTTGTAGAAAATATCTCTTTCAGAGTATCCTGCTGATTCTGCTGAAGCATCTTTTTTGACGACGGCAGGTAAAGTTGTACTCACCTCAGGGAGATATTTCTTCAATGTATCGGCGTCAATGTAGGTGTCACTTTCAAGAATGCTCAACTGTTCCGTTACATTTTTAAGCTGCCGGATATTTCCGGGCCATCTGTAGTTCATCAAGATCTGTTCAGCTTCCGGCGACAATTCTTTCTCAACTGTCCTGTAATTCTCAGCAAAATCAAATGCAAACTTTTTAAAGAGCAGAAGGATGTCTCCCGGCCTCTCACGAAGCGGCGGAACTACAATTGGAAGTGTTGACAGCCTGTAGTACAGATCCTCCCTGAATTTGCCGCTCAGGGTCTCATTGAACAGGTCCTTGTTGGTTGCTGTAATAACTCTGACATCGGTTTTTTGTGATTTGCTTGAACCTACTTTAATGAATTCCCCGTTCTCAAGAATTCTTAATAAACGAGATTGAGTTTCAAGAGGCAGTTCCCCTACTTCATCAAGAAATATGGTACCTCCGTTAACAGTTTCAAAGTAGCCTTTCCTTGTATCTATAGCACCAGTAAATGCTCCTTTCTCATGTCCAAACAATTCAGAATTTATCGTCCCTTCCGGAATAGCACCACAGTTAATGGCGATAAATGGACCATGTTTCCGTTTACTTAAATGATGAATGATCTTAGAAAAAGATTCTTTCCCAACACCACTTTCACCTTGTATGTAAACAGTAATATCCGTTGGAGCCACGCGAATTGCTGTTTCCAGTGCATAGTTCAGCCTCGGTGAATTACCGATGATCCCAAACCGTTGTTTTACTTGCTGAAGATTCATATTCAGGCCTCTATTTCAACTTCAACAGGCTTGCCTATCAAGCTTGTTGTCGTACTTCTTTCAATCCGTACTTTAACGTAATCTCCCTTTTTGTAATTTTTCTTGGGGAATATCACGACAATGTTCTGGTCATTACGTCCCATCCAGTCATCGTCCGAACGTTTTGACTCTGTTTCAACAAGAACCGTGCATATTTCTCCGACCCGGGCCGCATTCTTTTTAGCTGACATCTCGTTCTGAAGTTCAATCACTTCGCTCAGTCGTCTCTTCTTTACTTCAAGTGGAACATCATCTGTAAATTTCCTCGCGGCTAACGTACCTGGCCTCTCTGAATAAAAATACATGTAGCTAAAATCGAAATCAGCCCACTTCATAAGAGTCAAAGTATCTTTATGCTCCTCTTCCGTTTCAGAGCAGAATCCGGTTATTATGTCTGAGCTAATGCCACAGTCAGGAATGATTTCCCGAATTCTTTCAATTTTCATCATGTACCATTCCCTGTCATAGGTACGGTTCATTTTCTCCAATATTCTTGAATTGCCGGATTGTGCAGGAAAATGAATGTAATTACAAATGTTGTTGTAGTCCCTCATTGTATAGAGCACATCATCCGTTATATCTTTAGGATGAGATGTTGAAAAGCGGACACGCAGATCAGGATCAATGTCTGCCACCATAGCAAGTAACTTTGCGAAGTTGACACTATTTTCCTGTTCTTCAATGGACAGCTTACCAAAATCCTTTTTAGGACCACCGCCGAACCAAAGATAGGAGTCGACATTCTGACCCAGCAGGGTCACTTCCTTATACCCTTCGTTAAATAATTGTTTCGCTTCTTCAACAATGGATCGCGGATCTCTGCTTCTTTCCCTTCCTCTTGTAAATGGAACAACGCAAAATGTACACATGTTGTCGCATCCTCTCATA
>DJML01000084.1 GCA_002436505.1 Bacteroidetes bacterium UBA6491
TGCAAGCTAAGAACCAGGTAGAAAGGCTGGAGAGCGTTCTGGCATCTGCCAATTCTCAACTCGGCAAATTCACGCTTACCTCACCTATTTATGGTGTTGTGGACCAGATATTCGCAAATGAAGGCGAAATCCTTGCTCCCGGAATGTCTTCGGTTGCCCGGATCGTAAATACAGATCACATTAAAATAAGGGCTGATGTTTCAGAACGTTACCTTGGAAAATTCAACATTGGAGATGAGATCATGATAACCTTCCCTAGTATTGACAAAAACCAGACTGCTTCTATCAGTGCTCTTGGCAATTACATTAACCCTGACAACCGGACTTTTGGCATGACGGTTTATCCTAAATCAACGGACGCTGACCTTAAACCAAATCTTCTGGCAATAATCACAGCTTATGATTATAGAAAGGACAGCGCAATAGTTGTGCCCACAAAACTGGTGCGTAATGATGGAGAAGGCAGTTACATCCTAACGATCAGCAACGATGAAGCAGGGATACCAAGAGTAACCAAATCACCTGTTAAGATCGAAAAAAGCTTCCTGAACGCAACAATTATTAATTCAGGACTGGATGAAGGGGATATCATTATCACCGATGGCTACAACAACGTTGTTGCCGGGGATGCTGTAACTATCATTGATTAAATAAACCTAGCAAAATGACCAAGAGTAAGTTTATAAAAACATTCAAATTATCCGACTGGTCAGTCAATAACAGGACCAGCGTTTACCTGATCATTTTCATTCTTGTGATCATGGGTATCATGTCGTACAACGGCATGCCAAAGGAAAGTTTTCCGGAAATCAAACAGCCGCAGGTTTATGTAAATACCATTTATCCCGGAAACTCACCTGTTGATATGGAAAACCTTATCAGCAGACCTCTGGAGAAGGAATTGAACAGCATTTCGGGTGTGAAGAAAATTAATTCTACCTCCATCCAGGATGTTTCGATTATCGTTGTTGATTTCGAATACGATATTCCTGTTGAAGATGCCTATCAGGATGTAAAGGATGCGGTTGATAAAGTTAAAAAGGACCTCCCTACCGATCTTCCTACCGATCCGCAAGTTCAGGAAATGGATATTTCGGAATTGATGCCGGTAATGAATGTTAACATTTCCGGAGATTATAACTCGGACCAGCTTAAAGATTTTGCAGAATATCTTGAAGAAAAGATCGAAGATCTTCCTCAGATTTCAGGAGTAGACATCTCGGGTGTTCAGGAAGATGAAGTAGAAATATCGATCGATAAAAATAAAATGGAAGCGCTTGAGATCAGCCTCAATGACATTGAGAATGCTGTCCGTGGCGAGAATGCAACCATTTCAGGCGGCGATATAAAAGTGATCTCCGGCGACGATATTTCACGAAGAAACCTGCGCATTGACGGTGAATTCAAGGATTACAAGGAGATTGAAGACGTTATCGTCAAAAGCGAGAATCAGGATATCGTTTACCTTAAGGACATTGCAAGCGTAAGTTTCGGCCCTAAAGAACCAACCAGTTTCTCACGGTTAAATGGTCAGAACGTTTTGACCCTGGATGTGAAGAAAAAAGCCGGGGAAAATCTTTTGGTCGCTTCGGAACAGATCAAGAGCATTATTGCAGACGCACAGACGAATGTGTTCCCAAAAGACCTCAACGTGATCGTAACGAATGACCAGTCCAAGGAAACACTTTCTATCGTTAGCAATCTCGAGAACAGCATAATAATGGGTGTGATCTTCGTTGTCCTTACCCTGATGTTTTTCCTTGGACTAAGAAACTCATTATTTGTTGGGATCGCTATCCCTCTATCTATGCTCATGGGGATTTTTATCCTTGATATAGGTGGGAATACCATGAACATGATGGTACTCTTTTCGCTGATCCTTGCACTGGGAATGCTCGTTGACAACGGCATTGTGGTGGTTGAGAACATTTACCGCATGCGGCAGGAAGGAAAGAACGCAGAAGATGGTTCCAGAGAAGGAGTCGGAGAAGTCGCTTCTGCGATCATTTCCTCAACGGCTACAACCCTGGCAGCCTTCGTTCCACTGCTGTTCTGGGATTCCCTGATGGGTGAATTCATGAAGTTTCTTCCGATCACTCTTATTATCGTTCTTGCATCATCCCTTTTTGTCGCACTGGTCATCAACCCTGCCCTTACAACAGACCTGATGTCCCTTGATCACAAAAAACCAAGACCCTTAAAGAAATTCTGGGTCAGGAACACCGTATCTTTCTTACTCGGACTTTTTATATGGTTCTCAGGCGCATTTAAGATACTTGGAGCACTTTTCATTATTGGAGCATTTTTCTCAGTCATTTACCGATTTGTTCTGAAACCTTTCTCGTTACTGTTCCAGGAAAAACTAATTCCTGTTATTGAGAACATCTATATCAAAACAGTAACCTTCGCCCTTAAGAGATATAATCCTGTAATACTCCTTATAGGGACATTCTTCCTTCTTATTTTCTCTATTGCTTTCTTTGGGGCGAGCAATCCGAAGGTCCTCTTTTTCCCTGACAATGAACCAAAGATGGTGTTCGCATATATAGAAACACCACTAGGGACTGACATTGAAGAGACCAATAAGATCACCCTCGAACTGGAAAAGAAGATCAACGCTGCAATCGATGACGACCGAGTGATCGTTGAAGCTGTTCTTGCACAGGTTGGAGAGAATACAGGCGACCCAATGGAAGGCATGCAACCAGGAAGTTCACCGAACAAGGCAAAGATCACTGTTTCATTCTACGATTATGAAAAGCGGACCCTCGAACTCAAATACCCCCTCTCTACCAGAGAGCTGATGAAAAAGATCGACAAAGCAGTGAGTAATTTCCCTTCTGCCAGGATCACAGTCGCAAAAAACGTAGACGGCCCGCCTGTTGGTAAACCGATCAATGTAGAAGTTCATGGCGAAGATTACCTTGAACTCATTGCTTACGTTGAGCAAATCAAGAAGAAAATGGAAGCTGCCAACATAAAAGGTGTCGATCAGCTAAAAACAGACCTCGAATTAGGAAAACCCATGCTTGAGATCAACATCAATCGTGATGCCGCAAGAAGATATGGTGTTTCTACCGGACAAATAGGACAGACCATCAGAACGGCCCTGTTCGGAAAAGAAATTTCCAAGTACAAGCAGGGAGAGGATGAATACGAGATCCAGCTCAGGTTTATGGAAGAATACCGGTACAACCTTTCGGACCTGCTGGATACAAGGATTACTTTCCGGAATCAATCCAACGGTAAGATTGTACAGGTACCGATCTCAGCCGTCGCTAATATCGAATTCAACACCACTTATGGCTCTGTAAAACGCCTTGACCTGGAAAGGGTTATATCGATATTTTCAGAAATTGAAGAGGATGCGAATGCCAACGAAATAGTGGCTCAGTATAAGGAAATTCTTGCGGACCTTCCTGCAAAAGAAGGCTACGCTTTCGAATTTACGGGTGAGCAACAGGAACAAGCGGATACTATGGCCTTTATGATCAAGGCACTGATGATCTCTGTATTTATTATTTTTCTGATCATTGTAACGCAGTTCAATTCGATCATTGGTCCGCTGATCATCATGGGATCTGTTCTTTTCAGCACCATTGGGGTATTTCTTGGCTTTGCTATTTTCAATATGCCGTTCGTAATCCTGATGTGTGGTATTGGTATCATTTCTCTGGCCGGCGTAGTAGTAAACAATGCCATTGTATTGATCGATTATATTAACCTGCTCAGGGTAAGAAGAAAAGAAGAGCTCGGTGTTCCAATAAATGAATATCTGCCCCGAAACGAAATAATAAAGACCATCATTGATGGAGGGAAAACAAGGCTCAGACCTGTTCTGTTAACGGCAATAACCACCGTTTTGGGTCTGATCCCTCTCGCGCTTGGTATCAATATAAACTTTGGCTCCCTTTTAACCGACCTCGATCCGATGTTTTACAGCGGAGGCGACAATGCTAATTTCTGGGGACCAATGGCCTGGACGGTCATATTCGGTTTGATCTTTGCCACGTTCCTTACGCTTGTCATCGTTCCGGTAATGTACCTGCTGGCCGATATTTTCATGATCAAAATGAAACGATTATTGAAAAACGTGGGAGATTAATAAACGACGTATTCTGCAGGGACATTCGTTTGTCCCTGCATTATTTTCTGTTCATGCGCTCATCAATTTCGGCTGCTTCAAAAAGATACGCACGTATCAAATCAGCATCTATTTCCGAAACATCAGTGAAGATCTTCATGCAGACTTGCTTCCGTTCGCCTTTGTCAAGGTAATTTATTTCATCCTGTAGAAGATTTCCATAGCAAAAACCAAGCTCTACTCCGGACACCCTGCCTTTACCCCATGGGACAGCGGGAGGCCAGATGAAGCATATTCGCCTGTGTTTGTAATAAAAAGGAACATTGTATGCCAGTTTTTCCTTGCATTCAGGGATGCAATCCAATATAAGATATCTCAAATGGTCAACGATCTTCCTTTCATTATCCGGGAGAAAATCAAGGAATTCCTCTACCGATCTGAAATTTATATCCTGCATTTTGCCCATCTGATCCTGACAATTAATTAAAATCAAAGTTAAATACAAAATCCATTGGAATCAGAAATGCACTGTGAAGAGATAAACAATTTGCTAAATCAGAATAAAGGTTGCCGCTTGCAACAGATTCCAAAATAGACCATCTTTGACGGTGTTATCTTTTATGAAAAAAGCGATACTATCAGGCAATAAATGGATCAGCATCTGCTGTCTGTGTTTGTTCATTTCCAATGGTTGTAACAAGGATGGCGGCAATGAATTGCAAGATGAAGCAACCGGTACAGAAAAAGCAAAAGGCATCTTTCTCTTAAACATAAAAGACTCCATGGATTGGCTTTTGGGTGACTGGCACCTGATGGATAGCACGACTGAGATTCTGGATGCATGGGTAGCACTGGATGACACCTTAAAGGGATACACATTTCAACGCGTTGATGGTCAGCCGGTGCTGATCGACCTAATGAGCATAGCTAACAGAGACAATGTTACATGCATGAATGCCATGCCTGTAGATCAGAACAATGGCAGGTCGATCTCATTTAAACTGGTCCAATACAGTGCGGGTATGGCTCGTTTCGAAAATCCTGAACACGATTTTCCGCAGTGGTTTGAATTCTATCGAACCAACGATTCTTCCCTGAACGTTCAGTACGGCAGTCTCACCACATATAGCCGTATCAGCAAGTTTTACACNNCAAAAGGTTCTGGTTGAAATCGGAAATCTCTCAGATAAAAGAGAACCGTTCAGGGCACATGTACCTGGATCTTATCGAGCAGAAAGAAGGCAGGATCATTGCCAAGTCAAAGGCGAACATCTGGAGTTCGGATCTGGTCAGTATAAGACGCGAACTCGGCAATGAATTCAGCAACGTCATGAAGCAGGGAAGCGAGATCATGTGTCTTGTTGAAGCGCGTTATTCAGAGATATATGGATTCAGCATACAGATCT
>DJML01000018.1 GCA_002436505.1 Bacteroidetes bacterium UBA6491
GGGTTCAGGTTAGGCCTTGTCAATTTTTCTTCTTACGGAGTCTCTCAAACATTTCCAGGAGAAGAGTCAAATATTGAACGAGACAATAACAGATCGCGTTATTCACTGGGTATTACGCCAATAGGAATGAACATCATTGTATCGGATAACTTTGCTGTGCACATGGAAACAAATATTGGTGCTCCAGGGTTTTTCTTTGTCGGCATGAATTACCGTTTCTAGCAAACTGTGCCTCGAACTATCAGGTAATCATTCGTTGCCTTATCTTTGGGAGGATGATCAGGCGGCTTTTATTTATTTTACCCTTGTCGGCATTAATAATTGCCGTAACTGCCTCTGCTTGTTACAGCCAGAACTATAGCGTATTTCCAGTGGGCGACCGATATATTCTGCTCAGGGATACAGGCCATGTGACGGATACCCTTTACACTGAAATGTCTGACATTGTTGAAGGATATCTATGGGTCAACAAAGGCGACCTCTATGGTTTTATTGATACAGGCGGGAACGAGATCACCGGTTTTATCTATGACGAGGTTTCGTCGTTCAGCAACGAAAGAGCCAGGGTAGGCCGCGACAGCATGTTTGGTTTTATTAATAAGAAAGGTATTGAAGCGATCCCTGTAATATACGATGAAGCTACCCTCTTTAGAAACTCATTAGCCTCTGTACGCAAAGGCAATAAATGGTTCCTGATTGACACTTCCGGTACAATGATCTACGACCATGGTTTCGATCACCCGGCATCCTACCATTCAATCGGTTTTATAGGTGTTTCGGTGAATAATAGATGGGGAGTGATAAATTTCAGAGGAGAGCTGATCTACCCTTTTGAATTTGATCTGGTGTCTCCGGATGGCCGTGCCTGGAGAGACGGTAAAATGCTATTTCTTTACTAGAGCAATGTATTTCATTCGCAGATGCACTTGCTTGTATGATTCAAAACTAAGATTCATACCTTTGCAATGTGAATTTCAGATCCGACGAATCATTTGCATTACAACTGGACAAAGAAGACCAGCTGAGCTCATACAGAGAAAGGTTTTACATTCCACAGCACAAAGGTGAAGACACGGTATATTTTACCGGAAACTCTTTAGGTCTGCAGCCAAGATCCGCTGCTTCTGCACTTGAGCAGGAATTACAGGACTGGCAGAACCTAGGTGTTGAAGGCCATTTCCATGGTAAGAACCCATGGTTCCATTATCATAAATTTCTTACACCTAAGGCAGCCAAGCTAGTGGGCTCAAAGGAATCTGAGGTCGTAATAATGAATAACCTGACGGTGAATCTTCACCTTATGATGGTATCATTCTACAGGCCGACCAGTGATAGGTTTAAGATCATTATGGAGGGAGGAGCCTTTCCCTCCGATCAGTATGCAATGGAAACTCAGGTGAAATTCCATGGATTTGATCCGAAGCAGGCAATTGTAGAGGTCTTTCCTAGAAAGGATGAATATCATTTGCGGACGGAGGACATTTTAGAAACGATCAAAGAACATGGTGATTCAGTTGCTCTCGTTATGTTCAGCGGTGTACAGTATTATACCGGCCAGATGTTCAATATCCATGAAATTACTAAAGCAGCCCATAGCATTGGTGCATTAGCTGGATTTGATCTTGCGCATGCAGCAGGGAACATTAAACTTGACCTGCACAATGACAACGTAGATTTTGCAGTATGGTGCTCGTATAAATACCTCAACTCAGGACCCGGTGGAGTCTCAGGTGTATTTGTGCATGAGCGTCACGGTAATAATCCGGACTTGCCAAGATTTGCAGGATGGTGGGGACATGACGAAAATACCCGTTTCCTGATGAAAAAAGGATTTATCCCAGAAAAAGGAGCAGCAGGATGGCAGATCAGCAATGCCCCGGTTTTAACAATGGCTGTTCACAATGCCTCATTAAGTATATTTGATGAGGTCGGGATGGACAAGATCGTTGAAAAAGGCAGGTTGCTGAATCAGTTTGTTGAATTTCATATCCGCGATGCAGCAGTCCGTAACCGTAAATTGAAATTTGAGATCATCACACCTGAAGAAAGAGGTTGCCAGTTGTCAATTCTTGCCGGCAGAAATGGGAAGGATCTTTTTGATTACCTGATGGCAAATGGGGTCATCGTTGACTGGAGGGAGCCAAACGTGATCCGGCTGGCACCGGTACCATTGTACAACTCATTCATGGATGTTTACAGGTTTGGTCAACTTCTCAGGGAGTACTGAGTTTTATTGGTTCAAGTTTTACCAACCTGTCAATTACAGCAAGAACAGAACTTTTCTCAACCGCCGTACGCAGGATCAGTTTGGGTCCTTTCTGTTCGAGCCTGAATCTTGGATCAGTCTGGATATATCTAAGAATGTGTTTAAAACCATAGGACTGATAGTATTTCTCGTCATTTTCGGGAGGGAAATAACATGACACGTTCTTTCCTTTGATCCTGATCTTTTCGAATCCGATCTTCATTCCCAGCCACTTGAGCCTGACAGAATCCAATAAACCTGTTACCTGTGACGGGAGAGGACCGAACCGGTCTTCAAGAGCTGTCTTATAGTCTTCAAGTTTGGCTTCGTCGCTGATCCTTGAAAGCTCATTGTACAAATTTAATCGTTCTGCTATGTTTCTGACATAATGATCAGGTATCGCCAGGTCATGATCAGATTCAACACTGCATTCCCTGATTTCATCCTGGTGCGGCTCATCTTTAAAGAGATCTGAGAATTCATCTTCTTTAAGTTCCTTAATGGCCTCATCAAGTATTTTATGGTACATGTCAAAACCGATCTCGCTTATGAAGCCGCTTTGCTCGCCTCCTAACAAATTTCCTGCTCCGCGGATATCGAGATCACGCAGGGCCACATTGAAACCGCTGCCAAGGTCAGAGAATTCTTCAATCGCCTGCAGTCGTCTTCGGGCGTCATCTGTTAATGAATGGATGGCCGGACAAAAAAGTATACAATATGCTTTCTTATTGCTTCTCCCTACTCGGCCCCTCATCTGGTGGAGATCACTGAGGCCGAAAAAATGGGCGTTATTGATGATAATAGTGTTCGCATTCGGGATGTCTAACCCGGATTCAATGATCGTTGTAGCGACGAGCACATCATAATCACCTTCTACAAACTGCACCATCACATTCTCAAGTTCATCCCCATGCATTTGCCCATGGCCTACAGTTACGCGAGCATCAGGGCATAATCCACGGATAAGAGAAGCCACCTCTTCTATATCCCTTACCCGGTTATGAACCACAAATACCTGCCCGCCTCTTTCCATTTCGCGGTCAATGGCATCGCGTAAAATATCCTTGTTGAAAGTATGTAGTTCCGTTTTTATCGGCTGCCTGTTCAACGGGGGTGTGTTTATTACCGAGAGATCTCGTGCACCCATTAGAGAGAAATGCAGTGTTCTGGGTATTGGCGTTGCCGTTAAAGTTAATGTGTCAACACTTACCCTTAACTGTTTCAGTTTTTCCTTCGCTGCTACACCAAATTTTTGTTCTTCATCAATGATCAGGAGCCCAAGGTTGCTGAAATTGATGTTTTTATTAAGCAGACGATGAGTGCCGATAATAATATCGACCTTTCCTTCTTCAAGATTTTTTAAGGTCTCGGTCTGTTGTTTCTTGGTCCGAAATCTATTTATATAGTCAACTGTACACGGAAGTCCTTCCAACCGATCTTTAAAGGTGTGGTAATGCTGTTGGGCCAGAATGGTAGTCGGGACCAGAACAGCTACTTGTTTGCTGTCAGTTACTGCCTTGAACGCTGCCCGGATAGCTACCTCAGTCTTCCCAAAACCTACGTCTCCGCAGATTAGTCGATCCATGGGATGGGGCGATTCCATATCCCTTTTGAGATCTTCAGTAGCTTTGGCCTGATCAGGAGTGTCCTCATATAGAAAGCTCGCTTCAAGTTCTACCTGAAGGTATGAATCAGGGCTGAAAGCAAATCCATCTTCTGCCTTCCTTTTAGCATATAACTTTATCAGGTCACGGGCAATGTCCTTAACCTTCTTTTTGGTTTTACGCTTTAGATTAGACCATGCATCGGACCCAAGTTTATTCAGTTTTGGCTGGTGTCCTTCTTTCCCGGTGTATTTTGAGATCTTATGCAGAGAACCGATGTTCACATAAAGCAAGTCATCGTTTTTATAACTTAGGCGAACCGCTTCCTGTATCCTGCCTGCCATTTCCACCTTCTGCAATCCCTGGAACACACCAACACCATGGTCAATGTGAACTACAAAATCACCAGGTTTCAGGTCACGCAGTTCCTTTATGGTTAATGCCGTGTTTTTTGAATAGAACGTTTTTCCCTTGTACTGGAAATGCCTGTCGAATATCTGATGTTCGGTATAGCAGGCCAGCTTGTTCTCTTTGTCAAGAAAACCTTCAGACAGGGGTTGAAAAACAGGTTTGATGTTGAAACCTGCATTTAGGTCCTCAAAAATTGTGTCGAGCCTTTCAATCTGTTTATTGCTGTCAGAGAAAATAAGACTGGTTATTCCAGAAGATTCATTTTCTTTTAAATGCCTTATGAGCATTTCAAAATTTTTCCCGAAAGAAGGTTGTGGGGTCAGATGGAATTCAATTTCAGTGCCTCCCCTGAAAAATGTTCTTCCAAAATTAATGACATCATGATCCCTGATGGCTTTTCTGTATTCTTCAATGCTCAGGAAGTCTTCTTCACCGGGTTCAGCCCGCTCATATTGCATCGCAAGTGCATCAATTCCTGTGCTTAGTTCATTCCCTATTATAAGCCAGTCTTTTTTCAGGTATTTGAAAATGGACTGTTTTTCCCCTGCAATTTCATTGTTTTGAATATTCGGGACGATAGTGGTAAATCTTACCTCACTAACGGACAACTGACCGATCGGATCAAAGGTCCGGATAGACTCGATCTCCCTGCCATTAAGTTCAAACCTGAAGGGGAGGTCATGTGCATAAGAAAAGACATCAATTATTCCTCCACGGATCGCGAATTGCCCTGGCTCATACACAAAATCCTCCCGTTGGAAATGGAATTCCTGCATAAACTCCAGCAGAAAATCAATATCGAGTATGTCACCGATATTGATCTCGAATTGATTTGACCGTACCCGGTCCTGAGCGATGACCTTTTCTAACAGGGCATCGTGGGATGTGACAAGAATATGACCGGTGTCTCCTTTTGAAAGTTTCAACAACACCTCTGCCCGGGCCTGTACAGAGGTGTTTTCCACATGATCCGTATCCAGCACGTTCCGAAAGGATGCCGGCAGAATATCGACTCTGTATTCACCCAGGAAGGACTCAAGATCGTTTTGAAAATACTTAACTTCATCAAGGTCACGCATGATTATCAGCAGGTTGTGTCCGGTTTGCTGATGAATAACCGAGGCAATGACTGACCTGAAGCTGCCAATGGTGCCTTTTACGTCAGCACGTACCTTCTCCCCGGAACGAACAGTATCAAGTAGCTGTCGAATCTCTGAAGTTTCCGAATAGAAAGAAAGAATCTCTTTGGTATTCAAAAGGTTTGCAAAGATACGCCGGAACACCTTTTATCCGTGCTTGATTACAAAATGGATATCTGTATTTTTGTTAGGTGCGATTTGCCATTACAGATATTGAAACCTCCGGAAGGTCAAACAAGATAACTGAAATAGCCATCTTTATCTACGATGCAGAGGAAAAAAAAGTAGTGAACAAATTCGTTAGTCTTGTTAATCCTGAAGAAAGAATAAATCCGTACGTGTCAGCACTTACTGGCATTACGGATGATATGGTGGCAGATGCACCCCGCTTTTTTGAGATCGCAAAAGAGGTGTTCGAGATCACCCAGGATTGCGTGTTTGTAGCGCATAGTGTTGGTTTTGATTACAATGTTATTCGAAGTGAATTCCGTGAACTTGGTGGCGAGTTCAACAGGAACAAACTTTGTACGATACGATTGAGCAGAAAGATCATTCCGGGATACAAGTCATACAGCCTTGGCAAATTGTGCAAGGAACTGGGTTTTGGAATTGATGGAAGACACCGTGCGTGGGGCGACGCAGAAGCGACAGTAAGGCTATTCGAATATCTAATCAATCTGGACAGTGATAACCATATTGGATATTCTTTGAATAGAAGGAACCGGGAGGCAACTATTCCTCCGCATTTGAGCAAGGACCTATTTGATCGTTTGCCTGAAACACCCGGGGTCTACTACTTCCATGATCAGAAAGGCAAGGTTCTGTATGTCGGTAAAGCACGCAACATTAAAAACAGGATAAACAGTCATTTCTTAGACCACACATCAAAGAAATTAAGGCTGAAGGACCACGTCCACGATATCACCTTTCAGGAAACCGGCAGCGAATTACTCGCCTTGTTGATTGAATCACATGAGATCAAGCAGTATTTCCCTGAATTCAACAAAGCACAGAAGTACAGCAGCAATGGTTTTACCATTTGCCGTTACGAAGGGAATGATGGGTTAATACGCCTGACAGTAGCTAAAAGACAAAGACTCGTAAGGGAAAATCTGGCAAATTTTTCAAACATGATCAAAGCCAGGACCTTTCTTGAAAAACTGTGCAACGATTTTGAGCTGTGTCCTAAACTTTGTGGTCTACAGTTAACCGATGGTTACTGTTTCAGTTATCAGACAGGAAACTGCAAAGGTGCCTGTGCCGGGATGGAAGGTATGAAGGAATACAATAGCAGGGTTCTGAAAGCAATTGATAGTTTTGCTCTGGAAACAGGCACGTATGCCATCCGGCAAAATGGAAGGAGTCGGTCTGAAACTGGTTTGATCCTTATCAGGAACGGAGAATATAAAGGATATGCATTTATCGATAACGACGCACAGTTAGCAACCCTTGATGACCTGGAAGACATCCTCAACTTTCAGAAACATAACAGCGACATTCAAAATATCCTGGTATCGGCGCTGAAAAAGTTGCCGCAAGAACGGATACTTAGATTCGATTCTATTACTGTGGAATAATATCCGATTTGCCGTTGTCTAAACTATAAACGATCCAAAGAAAGTGCATGATGATCTGTCGACCATAGAGAAAGTGCTAGCCGGTGACACCGACGCTTTTGCAGAGATCGTGAAACGTTATGAGGGAATGGTGGCAACAATAGTGCGAAATATGATAGATCGAGAGGACGTGGCAACAGATGTCGGTCAGGAAGTATTTATTCGCCTTTTTCGTTCCCTTCACAAATTCAAAGGTGAATCGAAGCTTTCGACTTACATTGGCAGGATAGCAATAAACCTTAGTCTGAATGAGCTTAAGCGTCAAAAGGTCAGAAAATTAGAAGTTCTGGATCCGGGTGCACCGATCAGGGACATTGGTTCGGACGAAAAGACAAGAAACATGGAGAACAATGATATGATATCACAGGCCTTGAGCAAGGTTATCCCAAAGTATAGGTCAGTGATCGTGTTGCGGATGATAGAAGGCTATTCTACCAAAGAAACGGGGAATATACTTGGAATTCCGGACGGAACCGTCTTATCCAGGCTGGCAAGGGCCCAGCAAAAGTTAAAGGCAGAACTGCAAAAGTTGGGGTACATTCATGGGGAGTTATAAAATTAGACATCATGAAGAATGAATTAAAACTGAGGCGGTATAAATACCATGACGGATTTGTTGAGGATGTCATGGCACGAATAAGAAAAGAAAGAAGAATAAGTGCGGGAGATCTGATCCAAAGATGGCAACCTGTGATCGCATGGGGGGCAGCCGCTTGCCTGGTGATGGTTATCTGTGCTTTACTGCTCGCTGAAGGCAATCTTTCTTCTGACGCTGTAATAGGCCTGTCAGATTTCAGTGAAATTGAATTATCGGACCTTTTAGCAGGTAATTGACATGAAAACAAAGACCATATTTTTATTGATACTGGTGTTCATCTCAGGCGGTTTGATCGGTTCTTTTTTAACAGGACGATCATTTAAAAAACGGGTTCACCAGTTAAAAGAACAAAGAAAACCTGAAGTATTCAGAGAGCATTTACACGATGTTCTTGGTACAAATGAAAAACAAAGGCATTCAATTGATTCTGTAATGAACATCTATCTCCCCAGAATAAAAGAAGCCAGAATGGAAAATCATGAAACGATGGGAGCGATGCACGACAGTATGTTGTCAGAGGTGCGCTTGTTCCTTGACAAAGAGCAAGAGGATAAACTCGTACGTTTTGAAAAACGGTTTTACAGAAAGCATCACCAAAGGCACAATGGAAAATTAAAAGATCATCGAAAATGAAAAAAATAAAAATTTTAGGGGTCCTGATTTTGCTGGCAACGATCGTTACAGCTCAACCCGGAAGTAAAGGAGCAAACAGAAAACAGCACATCCATATGCTGGATTCAATGGTAGATCTGTCTGACGAGCAAAAAGCAGAAATTCAGGTCATTCAGAAGAGCTACAATGGCAAAATGGCTGAGGCCAGAAAATCTGGGGATCATGAATCATTGAAGGGGTTGCATATGTCAATGCAAAAGGAAGTTCATTCTGTACTTAATGCAGAACAAAAAGAGAAATTACGTCAGCACAAGATGGAAAAAATGGCAAATATGAAGGCCATGCACGAAGAGATCAGGCAATTGAACCAGGAACGGATCAGGCCGGTGATGTCAGAGAAAAGAAAGGAATTTGACCAACAGTTAACTGACGAGGAAAAAGCCGTGATTCATAGGTTAAGGAAGCAAATGAGGACCAGGAAAGAACAACATGAAACAGATTCAATGATGATGTTTGGTCCCGGGGAGAGAGTACACATTATGCATCATTTCCCTGAAGAGGTCATGGATGAACTTCAACCGATAATTGACAGTCACGATACTGCGCTTCAACCGATCGTTGCAGAAATAAAAACACTCCATAAACAATTACAGCCGGAGATCAGGGAGATAAAAGCGAAATATATGCCGGATGGCCACCAGGGAATGATGAATGAACATGGGAAAAGAAAAGGCATGGCAGATAAAAGAGGAGAAAATATGCAGAGACCTAAAGGAAACTGGATGGCAGCTTTCTTCTTATTGATGCCGGAGGCATAAAACCAGGTGGATTTTTCAATTTGCAGTCCTACCGGTAGATAGTATCTCCCATTGTTTATTATGAGAAGGTGCTGCCATATATCAGTTGCCGATAACGAGACATGATCCGTAATTTTGAAGGGCAACCAAAAACCCGGACTCAATGTTTGAAGTTTTCAAAAGTATTAAGAACCGGCAGTTTTATTTCCATCTGAAAGCTAAAAATGGGAAGATCATTCTGGCCAGTGAAGGCTATACCCAGAAGGTCCATGCTATAGGTGGGACTGAATCAGTTCGTGACCATTCAAAGGATAAGAACGCTTTTAATGAATGCAGGTCAACAGACAGCCGGTATTATTTTAATTTACGTGCTGCCAACAATCAGGTCATTGGCACAAGTCAGATGTATTCATCAAAAGAAGGGATGCGGAAAGGGATCAGATCTGTGATGAGAACTGCACCTGAAGCAGTGCTGACAGATCTGACGGTGTAAAGAACATTGTAGGAACTGCTTTCTGGTAAAGGTTATAATGTAAATTTACATCGTGAAGAAAGCAGGTATCAGATCGCTTTATCTCAAATGGCGAAAAAGAGCAGTTTTGTTCTTTTTTATTGTTTTTGCAGCCTGGTATATCTTTTGTCTGCCTGCAGAATTATTTACTGATCCTACATCTACAATTGTTAATGACGCTAGAGGGGATCTATTGGCAGCAATGATATCCGACGACGATCAGTGGCATTTCCCGGCAGGTGATTCGGTATCGGAAAAATATAGAGTTGCCCTGTTAGAATTTGAAGACAGGAACTTTTATAAACACATTGGCATCAGTTTCAGAGGTCTCGCCAGGGCAGTTGTGCAAAATATTAAGAAACGAAAACTGGTTAGCGGAGGAAGCACCATTTCCATGCAGGTGATAAGAATGCATCGCAAACGGACTGGTCGCAATATTCTTGACAAATTATATGAAATGGTCCTTGCCACAAGGCTTGAGATAGCCTTTTCAAAGAATGAGATATTGCAGATGTACGCAGCGCATGCCCCTTTGGGAGGAAATGTTATTGGCATCGAGGCAGCATCGTGGCGTTATTTTGGCGGAAACTCTCATAAGCTTACCTGGGCCCAGGCAGCGACCCTTGCGGTATTGCCCAATTCACCAGCATTGATACACCCTGGTAGAAATCGATCGGCTTTGAGGTCAAAACGTGACAGGTTATTAAAGAGGCTCCTTGATGAAGAATACCTCTCAGAAATTGATTACGAGCTTGCTGTGGCGGAGCCACTTCCTGAAAAGCCACTTCCGATTCCGCAGGAAGCCTACCACTTGTTGCAACACGAAACCAATATGGGAAGAAAAGGTCAGCGTATCGAAACAGGAATGAATGGCTTCCTTCAACGACGGATCAATGAAATAGCGCGCATTCATTATGAGAGGAACAGGCAGAATGAGATCCATAATCTGGGTGCGCTGGTTTTAGATGTTCACAGTGGGGAATGTCTGGCTTATGTGGGGAACAGTGATTGTCCTCCTGACAGAGGGGTCTCAGTTGATATGATCAGGGCTGAGAGAAGTTCGGGCAGTATTTTAAAACCTTTTTTGTATGCACACATGTTGGAGTCCGGAGAACTATCCCCTGCCATGTTACTAATGGATGTTCCAACCCGTATTTCTGGTTATTCGCCTGAAAATTACAACAAGCGTTACGAGGGAATGGTTCGGGCTGATATGGCTTTGGCCAGATCGTTGAACATTCCCGCGGTCAGACAATTGATGCAACATGGTGTGCCAAGGTTCAAGGATGAGTTATTAAGAATGGGAATGACAACGCTTCACCGCCCCGCTCAGGACTACGGTCTATCGCTAATTTTAGGAGGTGCAGAGGTCAGTTTATGGGATCTGGCCGGGATGTACCGGGCGATGGCAGCTCGTTTGAACGGGAATGACTCAATTCCGGCTGGAGATCTGAGCATAGGATCCGTCTATCTTACCATGTCGGCAATGACAAGAGTAATTCGGCCGGGACTAGAAGGGAATTGGGCATTGTTTGAGAATAACAGGAGAGTAGCATGGAAGACAGGAACTTCATTTGGAGCTAGGGATGCATGGGCCATAGGTGTCACTCCGGATTTTGTTGTTGCTGTTTGGGTAGGAAACGCAAATGGTGAAGGCAGGCCTGGCCTTTCCGGATTTGAATATGCCGCACCTCTCTTATTCGATATTTACAATTCATTGCCTCAAACAGGCTGGTTCCATCGTCCGGAACGGCACATGAAGCAATACGTTCTCTGTTCAAGATCCGGTTACCGAAAGGGTCCGGAATGCGAGGATGGAATAAATTCATGGTTGCCACAAACTGGTGATAGGCTGCCGGTGTGCCCTTACCATACTACCATACATTTAAGCCAGGATAAGCAGTTTCGTGTATGGTCGGATTGTTACCCGGTATGGGAAATGGTCCATGAAAAAAGATTTGTCCTGCCTCCGGTGGCTGAGAAATATTATATCCCTCATCATCCGGATTACAGGTCGCTGGAAAGACTTCACCCTGCTTGCAGAGAAGCAGATCAAATGCCTTTTGACATTGTTTACCCCAAGCAGGACGTAGAGGTGTTTATTCCTGTAAATCAGGATGGGAGTAAAGGAAAAGCTGTTTTCGAAGCAGTTCATAAAGATCCGGGCGCCATATTGTATTGGCATCTTGATGATATCTACCTTGGCCAGACCAAGGGATTTCATCAAATTGAAGTTAGACCGGGACAAGGGATACACCGGTTAGTAGTCACCGACCAGCAAGGCATAAGGGAAGAAAGAAAATTTGAGGTTTTATCGGCAGAGTAGTCCCTTTACCAACGAATCAGGGCACTGGCCCACGTAAACCCGCTGCCAAAAGCTGCCAGGCAAACTAGATCACCTTTCTTTATTTTTCCTTCATTAAGGGCCTCCGTTAATGCAATAGGAATTGATGCGGCGGTTGTGTTCCCGTAACGTTGAATGTTGTTATAGACCTGGTCATCATTCAGTTTCATGGTTCGCTGAACGAACTGTGAAATACGCAGGTTGGCCTGATGAGGTATAAGCATGTCAATATCCTGAGGAGTATAGCCGTTCTGCTGCAGAGCTTCCATGATTACCTCAGGGAATCGGGTAACCGCATGTTTGAAAACAAAGTTCCCGTTCATGTGTGGATAGTACGAAATATCACTCGGGTCATGTTCCTTCATAATGGTATCTACCCATCTGGAAGTAGCCGGACTAAGGAGTGCAAGCTCTTTTGCATGCTTGCCTTCAGCGTGCAGGTGAGTTGACAAAATTCCTCGGTTTTCGTCCTCAGTAGCGCATACTACCGCGGCACCGGCACCATCACCAAAGATCACGGACACTCCTCTTCCCCTTGTGGTCTTATCCAGACCTCCTGAATGAAGTTCAGAGCCTATCACAAGAATATTTTTATACATTCCGGTACGTATGTACTGGTCAGCAATGGACAGTCCATAGACGAACCCTGAGCACTGATTACGTATGTCAAGAGCGCCAATAGGAGGTAGATCTAGGGCCTCCTGAATTGTAACACCCGGGCCCGGGAAATAGTAATCAGGACTAAGGGTCGCGAAAATGATGAAATCAATTTCGTCCTTGCTGATGCCGGCGTTCTCAATGGCCATTTTTGCCGCTTTGAACCCCATGCCTGAAGTAGAATCTTCACCTGGGATCACCCATCTTCTTTCCTTGATGCCGGTTCTTTCTGTGATCCATTCATCGTTAGTTTCCATCAGTTTCTCCAAGTCCTGATTGGTAACGATGTTATCAGGGACATAAAATCCCATCCCGGAAATGATTGACCTGCTCATTTTTCTTTTTTGCAATTTAGCTTAAAAAATATGTTAGAGCAATACAGATAATAAGGCTAAATTAACTCAATGGCAGCTTGCAGGCTTGTTTGCCTGATCATTTTGAATAAAATAGAAAAGTTGGGGCTAAATTAGTTTGCCACTTCAGAAATAAAATGAATGCGAAATAGTTGCATCTCATCGTGGCTGAACTCTCCGTCGAACTCATCAACCGCCGCATCAAGATCATTGTCTTCTGTATTTCTGAAATAATCGAAGATCTCGTCCTGAACCTCTTCGTCAATTAGTTCATCTACATAAGGAAGAATATCAAGTTTAGTCCCTGAATAAACAATGTTCTCAATTTCATTCAACAGGTCAGACAATGACATGCCATTTGATTTAGCGATATCATCCAGGTTCACTTTTTTATCAATATTCTGGATAATAGAGATCTTCTTACCTGATTTATTTACGACAGATTTTAATATAAGGTCATCCGGTCTTTCTATGTCGTTTTCCTCGACATAGTTCTCGATAAGTTCAATGAACGGTTTCCCATATTTCTTTGCTTTGTTTTTTCCAACGCCTGAAATGTTCTCAAGTTCGTCCAGAGAGATCGGAAACTTGGTCGCCATATCTTCAAGTGAAGACTCCTGAAAAATTACATATGGGGGCAGGTTCATCTTACGGGCTACATCACGTTGCAGTTCCTTTAGCATGCCGTATAGTTCTTCGTCATGCATTGATTCTATTTGTACGTTATCGATTTCATCGTCTTTAACGTACTCATATTCGGTATCAACTGCCATTTTTATCTCCGATGGGGATGCAATGAAGTTAATGCCTTTTTCGGTGATGCTGAGCAGTCCGTAGGATTCAATATTTTTACTAATCCGGTCTTCCAGAAGGTGCATTCTTACCACACTTTTCCAGAAAACGTCCGGTTTGTTCTTTCCTATTCCAAACAGAGGGGACCTGTCATGTTCATAAGCCTTTGTTTCAACGGTAGATTTTCCCGCAAGGACATTCACTACATGATCGATCGCTACTTTGCCATCGGTGAGTTCAACCACTTTAAGTGCATTCACGGCTTGATCGGTAACAACCTCTAATTTTTTCGGATGGCGGCAATTGTCACACATTTTATGGCAGTCCTTTTGCTCAAAGGTCTCTCCAAAATAATGCAGAAGTAGTTTTCTTCTGCACTGCGAAGATTCTGAGAAGGAGGCCATTTCTGCTATCAGCTGAGTTCCTATTTCCCTTTCAGCAACATTTCGGTCCTTCAGGAATTTTTCAAGTTTTTCAGTGTCATTCGGATTAAAGAACAGGATACAATCTCCGTCAAGGCCATCTCTTCCTGCTCTTCCGGTCTCCTGGTAATATCCTTCCAGCGATTTCGGAACATCGTAATGGATCACAAACCGAACGTCAGGTTTATCAATACCCATTCCGAAGGCAATTGTTGCAACGATCACATCCGCCTCTTCCATAAGGAATTTATCCTGATGGCTTGACCTTGTTTTTGAGTCCAGCCCGGCATGATAAGGTAGTGCTTTAATATTATTGGCTTGAAGGATCTCAGCTATTTCCTCAACCTTTTTCCTGCTCAGGCAGTAAATGATGCCTGACTTGCCTTTTCTCTGATTAATGATCTGCAGGATCTCTTTCAGTGTGTTCGCTTTTTTCCCTTTCGCTCTGACCTCGTAATATAAATTGGATCTGTTGAAAGAGGATTTGAATACTATGGCGTCGGCCATCGAAAGGTTTTTCTGAATATCTGACTGCACCTTTGGTGTAGCGGTAGCAGTAAGTGCCACCATTGGTACGTCGTCTATTGCTTTGATGATCTGTTTTATCCTTCGGTACTCAGGCCTGAAATCATGTCCCCATTCAGAGATACAATGTGCTTCATCAACGGCAACAAAAGAAACCTTCACCTGTTTCAGGAAATCTATGGTTTCATCTTTTTTTAATGTTTCCGGTGCCACGTATAACATTTTCGTTTTACCCTCTGATACGTCGTCCATCACCTTTTTGGACTGTGTTTTAGAAAGAGATGAATTAAGAAAATGAGCTACTGCGTCACTTTCACCAAAACCGCGAATGGCATCAACCTGATTTTTCATAAGGGCAATAAGCGGAGAAATGATTATTGCCGTTCCTTCTTTCATAAGAGCCGGCAGCTGATAGCAAAGTGATTTGCCGGCACCAGTGGGCATGATCACAAAACAATCCTTCCCTTCCATTATGGCCTGGATCACTTTTTCCTGATTCCCTTTGAAAGAATCAAATCCAAAGAATTCCTTTAACCCTTTTTTTAAATCCGTTGCCTGTCCTATCATACCTCAATATAACGAAACTAATATATGGTTTATATGCCTTACTAAAGTAACAAATCTTTCAAATTCTCGTGCAAAAAATTTTATTTTGCGCCAAATAGAAGCCTTGCTACATTATTCCGATATCAAAAACTGGGCCCTGGAAACGATCGATACCGAGGTCAGCGCCGTTTCACGCATGCGTGAGTTGATCGATGAAAACCTTTTTGAGGTCGTAAAGACAATACTGGAAGGAGATGGCAGGGTCGTAATAACTGGAATCGGGAAAAGCGCGGCTATAGCAAATAAAATTGTTGCAACCCTTAACAGCACAGGCACCCCTTCCATTTTTATGCATGCTGCAGATGCGGTTCATGGCGACCTTGGGATCATACAGACCAATGACGTGGTGATCTGCTTGTCAAAAAGCGGGAACACACCTGAAATAAAAGTATTGGTCCCTCTTTTGAGATCTTCAGGCAACTGCCTCGTTGCCATGGTAGGTGACAAATCGTCATTTTTAGGGCAGCATGCTGATTATATTCTGGATGTTTCAGTAGATAAAGAAGCCTGCCCACATAATCTTGCACCGACAACAAGTACAACTATGCAGCTTGTAATGGGTGATGTGCTGGCGATCTGTCTGTTGAACGCAAGAGGCTTCACAAGCTCGGATTTTGCGCGATTCCATCCAGGAGGCTCTCTTGGGAAACGATTGTATCTCAGGCTTAATGATATGGTGGACCGGAGCAATCCACCAAAAGTTGATGTGAACGAGCGTGTACCGAAAGTGATCATGGAGATAACGGCGAAAAGATTGGGAGCAACGGCAGTTATGGAAAATGGGAAACTGGTGGGAGTGATAACTGACGGAGATATCAGACGCATGCTTGAAAAAAGCAACGACATCTCATCCCTTAAAGCATCCGATATTATGGGAAAGGATCCCGTAACAATGGAATCAGATGCAATGGCAAGGGACGCGGCAAAACTACTTACTGAAAAGAAAATATCACAAATGATAGTGGTTGAGGATGGAACATACATTGGCATGTGCCACATACATGAGTTCCACAAAGAAGGAATACTATGAAGCAGTTCGCAATAATAATGGCAGGAGGGGTAGGAAGCAGGTTCTGGCCACTTTCAAGGACCGAAAGACCCAAGCAATTTTTAGACATTCTTGGCCTTGGCAAATCGCTACTTCAGCTTACGTACGAAAGATTTAAGAAGATCATACCGGAAGAGAATATTCTGATCGTCACTAATGAGTCGTATCGTGACCTTGTGAAATTGCAACTACCAGAGATAAGTGATGATCAGATCCTCGGGGAACCAATGGCTAAAAATACTGCTCCCTGCATCGCTTATGCAAGCTATAAGATCAAATCAAAGTACCCGGATGCCTCATGTGTCGTTGCTCCTTCAGATCACCTGATCATCGATGAAAAGGCATTCACGGATCAAATACTTAAAGGGCTGCAATTCGTAGAAGCGCACGATGCGTTGCTCACCTTAGGGATCAAACCTTCACGGCCAGACACAGGATATGGCTACATTCAGTACAAGGAAGAACAAGAGGATTCAGGGGTCCATAAGGTGAAGACATTTACTGAAAAACCCGATCTTGAACTGGCGAACCAATTCCTGGAAAGCGGAGATTTTCTTTGGAATGCAGGAATATTTATCTGGAGTATTAAAGCCATCACCTCGGCCTTTAATGAACATCTGCACGAAGTTGCAGAACTGTTCCAGTCCGAGGAAAGCATTTATTTTGATGAGAAGGAGCACGCTTTTATCAATGAGATATACCCCGCGTGTTCAAATATTTCTATCGACTACGGCGTTATCGAAAAAGCAGGGAACGTATACGTTTTACCTTCGGATTTTGGATGGTCGGATCTGGGAACATGGAAGTCTCTGCATGAAGTTTTTGATAAGAACAGTGATAACAATGCTGTGATCGGGGAACGTATCGAAATGAATGATATAACGTCCTCTGTTGTGGTCAATGATAGTGATAAGTTAATGGTGGTTGAAGGCCTCGACAACGTTATCATTGTAAACACAAATGATGCTTTGTTGATCTGCTCGATTGACAAAGAACAGAACGTTAAAAGGATCGTTGGAGATATTAAAAAGAAATACAAGGATAAATACCACTAAACCTGGTCAATTTAGCCCGGAGAGAATGAGGTACTTCAGGTTAAAGTTCATCTTATTTGTTCTACTGCTGGCACCTGTCATTGCATTTATGCCGGGCAAGAGAAACTCAGGCCTGGAAGGAAGGGGCATGCACAGTTGTGTCAATTACGATCTCAACAGTATTCATGGCTCACAGAACCTGAAATATTTCTTTGACAAACTGGATCGATTCTCAGCTAACCCTGACGGAAAGATAACGATCGTTCATATCGGAGATAGCCATATCCAGGCAGATTATCTGACCCAGGAAACCAGAAAATTACTTCAAAAGACTTTTGGAAACGGCGGAAGGGGTTTTGTCTTTCCTTACCGGGTGATCCGGTCCAATGGCGCTCCCAACTGTCGCGTTTTGTATGACGGAGAATGGGATGGATGTAAAAGTGTGATAACCAATAGTGAGTGCAATTTCGGGATCACCGGGGCATCTGCAATAACGTATGATACCAATGCTATGCTGGCCATCAACCCAAACCTGGAACGAGATATGAATTATGAATTCAATCGACTGAAACTCTTTCATAACAGGTCCCCGAAAAGCATGCAACTGATATTCAATGATGGAGATTCGAATAAGATCGAGGTTGACGAACAGCCTTTATCGCATTCCATTACCAATGTATACTTCAATAACTATCAGGACAGTGTGATCATGAACTTTCAGCCCGGCATGGAGAACGGTTTTTTCCAGTTGTTCGGTATGAGTTTTGAAAATGATCATCCGGGAGTAGTGTATCATTCGATCGGTCTTAATGGAGCATATGTAAAGTCATACCTGCGGAACCAGTTCTTCGTTGAGCAACTGAAGGCATTGAACCCTGACCTGATCATTATCTCTCTTGGAACGAACGATGGTTATATGCCGGATAGCCGCTTTTGCAAATACTGTTTCACGGATAATTACAGGGAACTGCTTAACAGAATAAGAAAGGCAGACAGCAAGGCTTCAGTTTTACTGACGACCCCCGGAGATTACTATCGAAAGCGCCGCTACCACAACGGGAACAATGACGATGTGATAACCACTATTTACAAGATGAGTGAGGAATTTGGTGCCGGGGTATGGGATTTCAATAAGATAATGGGTGGTAATTATTCCGTTCGCAAATGGGTATATGCCGGGCTTGCACGACAGGACCTGGTGCATTATACCAAAGAAGGTTACACCGTACAGGGAGAATTGCTGTACGATGCAATAATGGAATCGTACGAATCGCGTTTTGAATAGATGTTAAACTGGAGAGAACTGCTGTTTTATTCTGATCGGATACCGCTGGATTTCAGCAGATATCTGTTTTTATTTCTTTTCAGTGTCGGGTTCCTGTTCTTTACCCTTGTTTACAAACGTTTTACGCTCAGAAACATCTATCTCCTGGCATTCAGCCTCTTCTTTTACTACAAAACAGGAGGGATGTATTTCTGGATACTGGTGTTCTCGACCCTTGTGGATTTTGGTTGCGGGAACGCAATTTATAATTCCGCCGTCAAATGGGAGCGAAAATTTTTCCTGGTCGTCAGTATGGTCTCTAACCTGGGAACTCTGGCATTTTTTAAATATTCCTATTACATAACCGATACGTTGAATTATTTCTTTGGAACCAGCCTGAAAGCAACAAATTTTCTGGCCGTCATGGGGAATGAACTTTTTGACAAAGGGTTTGATATTCATGAGATCATCCTTCCGGTAGGAATATCATTCTACACTTTTCAGACCATGAGTTATACCATAGATATATTCCGTGGTCAGCTTAAGCCGACACGAAATATTGTTGACTTTGGTTTTTTTGTGACTTTTTTCCCACAACTGGTGGCAGGACCGATCGTGCGGGCAGCGGATTTCCTGCCGCAGATATACAAGAAGTTCCACCTTACCAGGGAACAGTTTGGGATCGCTGTCTTTCTTATCATCAACGGACTCGTTAAAAAGATGGTTGTTTCGAATTATATCAGCGTGAATTTTGTTGATCGGATATTCAAAGAACCTAACCTGTATTCGGGATTTGAGAACCTGATGGCTGTATATGGCTACTCCATCCAGATATACTGCGACTTTTCGGGGTACTCTGACATGGCTATTGGTTTGGCTGCATTGCTCGGATTTAAACTTCCGATAAACTTTAATTCACCCTATAAGGCAACATCAATAACCGACTTCTGGAGAAGATGGCATATC
>DJML01000134.1 GCA_002436505.1 Bacteroidetes bacterium UBA6491
TTAAGCACAAGCAGGTCAATGCTTTCGCATGATTTTCTGGCGCCTGTAAGTTCTTATCTTATTTACCCTGATATGCTCCAGAAATTCATACCCTTTCAGGTCCCGAAATTTGACAGGGCTAAAATACTGGAACGATCCTGGGAACTTGCTTATGAGAAAGCGTTTAGTCCATCAGAATCAAATCTCTTTTCACAGCCATTTGTTACTATCCAGCAAAGTGGTAAAGTACCTCATGTCATGCTAAACGGGACGCACGTTGAAAGCGGCTACAGAACAGTAGTAAGCGATATAGATATGTCCGGCCACGATAAACAGAATTTATTTGACCTTGTCAGTATAATGGGGAATGAAATACCCGTCAGTACTGCTGTTGGATTAAGTGCGCGGTTCCCCTTTATCACTCCACCAGCGCTTGTTTACGACAAAAACAACCGTGAATGGGGCAACGTTGTTGATGGCGGATATTACGAGAATCTTGGTGCCACAACACTTGTGGAAATATATAAGGATCTGCGGGAATACGCGAAAGACAAAGGCTTAAATGTCCGTTTTCACCTTGTATTTATCAGGAACACGAAAAGAACAAATGGCTTAGATCCTATTTCCGGTGTCATAGAATTTCAAAGTGCATTCAGGACCTTAGCTAACATCTGGGGAAATAACGGAGATGATGTGATACGAAGTGTTGAAGGTTATATTGAGGATAACAATGACAGGCTTGTAATTGTAAAACTCATGAGGGATTCTCATGTGAACATTCCTTTAGGATGGTACCTTTCCAACGGATCAGTCGGAGAGATTGATAAATTATTGAACAATGTAAAGCCGATGTTGGATGAAGAGATCTTAACCTTTACCAAATAAATTTTGGCATAAGGTATCCCAGGTTTAAATTGCCGATAAATGCAAGTTACTTTTCTTGGAACCGGGACTTCTCAAGGTGTACCTGTTATAGGTTGCCAGTGTCATGTTTGCCAGTCTGTGGATGTGCATGATAAACGTCTGCGGAGTTCGGTACAGATCATCGCTGACGACGTTCATCTTGTCATCGACACTGGGCCGGATTTCAGGCAACAGATCTTACGTTCAGGTTTGCATAGATTAGATGCCCTTCTGTTCACCCATGGACATAAGGATCATACAGCGGGTTTTGATGACATAAGAGCATTCAACTTTATTCAGCAAAAGGACATGGATGTTTATCTTGACGAGCGCGTTGAACAGATCATAAAAAAAGACTACGATTACATCTTTGCAACATACAAATACCCCGGGATCCCAAAGGCAAAACTGCATATTATAGACAATAAACCGTTTAGCGTAAAAGGACTGCAGATCATTCCAATCCTTGTCTATCATTACAGATTACCGGTATTTGGATTCAGGATCAAAGATTTCACCTATATAACGGATTGCAATCATATTCCGGATGAGGAAATGGAAAAGATAATGGGTTCTAAAGTTGTAGTACTGAATGCACTGCGAAAAGAAAAGCACATATCCCATTTCAATCTTGAGGAAGCTCTCGAGATGATGGAAAAGATCAAACCTGAACAGGGGTATATCACCCATATCAGTCATCAGCTCGGCACCCATGACGAAATTAACAGGATCTTGCCCCCTAATATTAAATTAGCTCACGATGAGCTTGTTCTGCAATGGTGATAGCTAAAGATTTCTATCTTAGAACCGATGTCGTTTCGGTTGCTCGTGACCTGCTCGGAAAGCTGATATGCACCAGGGTCAATAATGAGGTCACAAAAGGTATAATAACGGAGGTAGAGGCATACAATGGCGTTCAGGACAGGGCATGTCACGCTTATGGCGGCAGGTTGACCGGCCGGACACAAGTTATGTTCGAAGAAGGCGGCATAGCATACGTTTATCTATGCTACGGCATGCATCACTTGTTCAATGTAGTCGTTTCCCATCCCCACGATCCCAAAGCGATATTGGTAAGATCAATTGAGCCGTTATCAGGTGGAGGTGTGATGCTCATGCGTCGCAAACCTTCCGGACGCATTGACAGGTCGCTCACGAATGGACCCGGCAAATTAACTAAGGCACTTGGTATCAACATAAGTAATAATGGTATGGCTTTGGATTCGGAAGAACTTTGGATAGAGAACCATCTGAATATTTCAGACAATGACATTGTTACCACCACGCGCATTGGAATAAGTTACGCAGGTGAAGATGCACTGCTTCCGTATCGGTTCTATATTAAAGGAAACGAATTTGTAAGCCGGTACTGAATTATCCGCTTATCCTGGAGATCAGGACGAACAAAATTAAAGTGTTGATAATAAGAAAGCCTGTAAGGATTTTTAAGTGTTTAGCATTCATCGTAGTAATTTTAAGTAGTGAAAATAAGTAGTATTGTAAAACGAAGATATGGTATTTATCCCAATTTAGCAAATGGAAAGTGAGTTTAACACATTTGGTCTGACAAGAGATATAGCTGGTTATAAGACACTTGGAGAACAAATAGACAGCCTGCTCACCGGAGAAACAGACATGATAGCGAACCTTGCAAACGTCTCTGCCGTGATACATGCTTTTGGAAATTTCCATTGGGTAGGTTTTTACCTGGTCAAAGGGAACGAACTGGTTCTCGGGCCTTTTCAGGGACCTGTGGCATGCACAAGAATAGCCTATGGCAAAGGGGCTTGCGGCAAATCGTGGAAGGAAGACCGAACGTTCGTCCTTGAGAACGTGCATGAATTTGCGGATCACATTGCCTGCAGTCCATATTCTAATTCGGAAATTGTGATCCCTTTTCATAAGGACCATAAGATCGCCGGAGTACTCGATATTGACAGCGTCCATTTAAACGATTTCAGTGAAACTGACAGAACCGGGCTGGAGTCCATTGTACAAATTCTTGAGAAACACCTATGACCTTTTCGAAAAGATATACCAGAATAATGGAGTGGTTGCTCCCCTCCCCTTTTGCTCTTGCATTCCTGCTGACATTAGTGACAGGGGTACTGGCTTACTTTTTCACAAATACCGCTGACGACATCTGGTATGCTGCATCTGTAGTCGGGTTCTGGGAACAGGGTGTCTGGGATCTCCTGACCTTTTCAATGCAGATGGTGCTGATCCTCATCTTAGGTCATACCCTTGCACTTTCCAAACCTGCGAGCCGAATCATTGACCTTACAGTTAACCGGTGTACAAGTAATACTAAAGCTGCCGTAATAATTACAATATCTGCTATAATAACGGGTTACCTGAACTGGGGACTGGGATTAGTATATGGTGCTGTTCTGGCCAGAAAAGTAGCAGAAAAGGGCCAGGAGAAGAACATTAAATTGAATTACCCGCTCCTGGCTGCCTGCGCATACGTATGTATGATGGTTTGGCATGGCGGATTCTCCGGTTCTGCTCCATTGGACGTTTCAGGGGACCATCATAAACTTGTCGAACAGATAGGAGTTGTCGATACATCAATGACCATTTTGTCAGGGATGAATATAATAACCAGTATAATTATACTTGTTGCTCTTCCTTCACTTGCTTTTTTACTAGCAAGGAAAAACAACTACACGCATGTTCATATTAAACCGCGAAGAATAAAGACCACAAGAACGGATGAAATTTCAGGGACGGATGTGCTGGACCATTCCCGCTTGTTTGGGTATTTTTTAGCGGCTCTTATCTTAACTGCTGCCATTCTTAAGATGGCCGGATCTTCATCGGTCACGAAATTCTTTTCTTTGAACAATGTGAACCTGCTACTCTTTGGTCTTGCTGTTCTTGCCCATGGATCTTTTAATAGATTTTTATCTGCCATTAACGAAGCGGTTAAGGGGAGTGCGGGAATAATCATTCAATTTCCGCTGTACGCTGGTATTATGGGAATAATGAAATATTCAGGTCTGCTTGTACTTTTGGCCCAGGGTTTTATTAATATCTCAGATCCTGAGACATTCCCGGTATTTGCTATGATCAGCTCCGGAATAATAAACATCATAGTCCCAAGTGGTGGTGGTCAGTGGCAAATACAGGGTCCAGTGCTGATAGAAGCTGCACAACACCTGAATTATTCTGTTCCAAGGACCATAATGAGCCTTGCTTATGGCGACCAGCTCACAAATATGCTTCAACCTTTCTGGGCACTGCACCTCCTCTCGATCACAGGATTGAAGGCCAAAGACATTTTGCCCTATTCGGTCATATTCATGTTGGCAGGTGGATTGATATTTCTGTTTGGACTACTTGCGCTGTAGCTATACCTGATAAAGTTCACCTTTCATATTTCGTTAGGCCCTTGTCGGATTTTTTATACGAAATTTGCATATGCTTGGCCTTAAAATGGAAACGGATCCCCGGTGGGTGAACATTGCAGAGAAAACGATAGAGGAAATACTTACTGATCATGCATTCTGCGAACAAAAAGCAGCAACTTCAGGCATTTCATTGATCGTTCGCTTTAGTGAATATCCTGAAATCGTGGAAAAAGTAACACCTATTGTTGCTGAAGAGTGGGGCCATTTCAGAAAGGTTATAAAAGAATTAAAGAAAAGGGGATTTGAATTAGGTAAGCAACGCAAGGACAAGTATGTTGCTAAACTCAATGAATTTGTTAAAAAAGGTGGATCAAAAGAAGATCAGCTTGTTGAACAATTGCTTGTATGCGCTATGATCGAAGCAAGAAGTTGTGAACGATTCAGATTGTTATCCCTCCATGTGTCCGAACCCGAAATGCGTGAATTCTATCATGAATTCATGGTCTCAGAAGCTGGTCATTACCGGCTATTCATTGATCTAGCCAAAAACTATAAACCGGAGGATAAAGTTCGTCAGCGCTGGAACGAATTCCTTGAATATGAAGCAGGGATCATGAAATCAATGGAACTTCGCGGCGACAGGGTACACTGATCATTGTCTGTCCAGTTTATTTACGATCTCTCCACATTCAAGCATCGCGCTTCCGAAGTACGGATTCTTAATTGACGAGTCGGTACTTAACCAGCTTGCTCCTTTGTTATCATCGGCCATTGGGCAATACTGGACGTAGACCGTCCCTTTAAAAGAATGGGTCATTTCTGCATAGTGAATGAAACTTTTTGAAACCGACCAGAAAATGTCCCTGACAGATTCAAAATCAGATCCGTGTTCAATATGTTCCATTTGTTTCAACACATCAGAACGGAATAATTTCCAGTGTTTTTCGTGCCCTCCATTTATGTCTAAATTCATCTTATTCAAGATCTTAACAATTAAAATCCCGTTGTTTTTGGCCTCTTTCAGATCGTCTTTTGACAGAGCATCCTTCATTCCAAAGTACGCTTTGAACAAAGGTTGCATTGCGTTCAGTTGCTCATCCGGAAGGATCATATCATCCTTCTTTTCTTTCTGGTCTGACGCAGAAGGAACACCATTTACATGGTGATGAAC
>DJML01000079.1 GCA_002436505.1 Bacteroidetes bacterium UBA6491
GACAGACAAATGATTCTCAGCCGGAGGGATCGGACATGAATATTTATAATTATAGGCACAGTAAGGGTTATAAGCCAGGTTAAAATCTATATAACCCTTTAATAGATCCCCTTTTCTAATGTCGAGGTAACGTCCTCCGCCATACGTTTCTTCTCCATTTGTGAGGTCATTGAACGGGCAAAACAGATAATCCTGGTATTCGGGGTCTGTCAATTCGGTGTTTTGATACACCGCAAGTTCAAGACTGTCAGCATCGATCATAAACCTGATTGTACCATATTTCCTATAAACCACAAGACGGTCGGTTGTCGTTTTCATTTTGAAGGGCCGGCCTTCCTCATGTCTGAATTCCACAATGACCCTGTATTTCGGGTCTACCGGATAATAATTTAATCCTTCAAAATGTTGCAGATCTTTTGCAGGTAGAATTGAGTGCCGTGAATCAGAGAAAACCCTGTCAATTGAATCCCGGTAGTTCTTGATCTTGATTTCATACGTTTGCCCACCCACATTGGAGCATCCGAATAATCCATAAATTCCTGTTAAAACAATAAACGATATAACTGACCTGTTCATATTTGTCTAAATATTAAAGAATAAACGCCATAGCAGAAGAAATTTATTCTTGTTTCAAATGAGGTGTTCAACCAATAACATCCAGAACAACCCCGGTATGAGATATATAAAATCTCCCCAAAACCGATAACGTTCCTGTTGTATAAATTCGTTTTCACGAAGCATGATAAGCGCAAGAACATGCATCATAAACAAAAAAACAATTGAAATGTACAGTTTCACCTGATGTTCAACACTAAATGCCCAAATACCGATTAGGACAAAGATCAACCCAAGGAGTAAGTTTACTATTTTTTTAACTTTAGCAGAACCTAGTAACTGCACAATTGAATCAAATCCTGAGCGAAGGTCATGGTCACGGTCAAAATATGCAAAAATGAGAAGATTGACCAGGTTCAATGATGTAAAGATCACCAGTAGCAAACTGTTTGAAAAATTCCATTCGAAGTTTCCATAGACCGCTGGAAGTAGGGCCATTCCACCGGTTACCCCAAAGGCAATAAATATTTCCTTCCCAACGAACTTCTTTTTTCTGAAGAATAAATGAACGATCACCAGGTATACCATGACAAAGACCAGCAGCCCGGTTCCGTAAACAAAAACACGTCTGGGCAAATGCTCAATTGAAATAAAAATATTGGAGACCGCAATCAGCACGACCAATCCCGAAAGGATCCATTTGTAACGGACGTGAAGCTTGTGACGCAAAGAAAGAGACGCATCATCGTTTCGATATCCGTCTAGAATATGATCTGCTGTATAGATCGCCCAAACTGTAGTACCAAGAAGATGATAAAACCAGAAATCAGGCTTTGAATTGAAAACTCTTGCAAAAAAATAGGATGTAGAAATTGATCCAAGTACCACAAGAAGACTAAACGAATTAAAGAACTCCTTTACATTCAGTGTCTTTATTGAAATACTATCAGGCATTACCGAAGATCAGTCCACAGCCACCACCTGACTGACTTCAGGAATTGCTTTTCTTATGCTTTCTTCTATACCCGCTTTCATGGTCATGTGGCTGATATCGCAATTGCTGCAAGCACCTAAAAGTTTCAATTTCACGACCATATCCTCGCTGACATCGAGCAGCTCAACGTCTCCTCCGTCTGCCTGCAAAAATGGCCTTACCGTTTCAAGCGTGGCCTCTATACGAGACATTAGATTTTCCTTATTGATTCTCATCACTCACTTATGTTCGAAGATACTGCATTTGCAGCACTTTTATTGTTCACGATTGCGATAGATCGCGCCAAAGCCCCTGCGATCTCTCCAAATACATCTGAAGAAGCCTTATTGTTTTTCACAACATTATCTCCGTTCTCCCCTGAAGTCATGATCTGAGTATCTATTGGGAGCTGTCCCAGCAATTCAACCCCAAATTCATCGGCAAGTTTTTGCCCCCCTCCTTCTCCAAATAAATGATATTTTTTCTCCGGCAATTCAGGAGGTGTGAAATAAGACATGTTCTCAACAACTCCCAGTAACGGGGAATCGATGTGAGGGTTTAGCAACATGTTTATTGCCTTTCTGCAATCAGCTAAGGCGATTTCCTGAGGTGTCGTGACCATTACACTTCCTGTTAAAGGAAAACTTTGGACTACGGTCAAATGAATATCCCCTGTTCCAGGAGGCAGGTCGATCAACAGATAATCAAGATCTCCCCAATCCACGTCAGTTACAAATTGTTTTATCGCCGAAGCAGCCATAGGCCCTCTCCAAACAATTGCCTGTTTCTCTTCTACAAGAAACCCTATGGACATCACTTTAATACCATCGACCACTATAGGAGCGATCCGGTTTCCCTCCATTTCAGGTTTTTGTCCGGACAAACCAAACATCTTAGGAATTGAAGGACCGTAAACATCCGCATCCAGCACGCCCACCGAAGCACCAAATGAAGCCAGCGAACGAGCAAGGTTTGCAGATACTGTTGATTTACCAACGCCCCCTTTACCTGATGCAATAGCAATAATGTTTCTCACACCTGGCAATACCATTTGATCACGCCCGGTGGTCACTTCGGATGTCATGTTCGGTACTACCTCAATTTCGTATGACACAAAATGATGAACAGCATTGACACAGGCATTTCGGATCATGTCCTTCAAAGGACACGCCGGTGTTGTAAGTACCACATCGAAAGAAACCTTTTTATCAGTTATGCTGATGTTCCTGATCATGTTCAACGTAACAAGATCCTTTTTAAGGTCAGGATCTTCAACATTTTTAAGTGCCTCCAGAATTTGTTCTTCAGTTATATTCATAAATAAATTACTGTTTTTTAATGCGCGGAATAAGCCGACGGTTCATCTTGCCAATAAATCCCCAAAAGAACTTGAACTGACCAAAAATTGTACCCCAGATCAAGAGCAATAGTGAATATAGCGGATACATTATGACCACATAGGCTAACACTCTCCATACCTTGGCTTCAATATTATTATATCCTAAAAAATCAAAAACTACAGGTTTAACTGCCAAAAAGCTAAAACCTGTAATGGCAAATATGGCTAAAATGAGTATGACCTCAAGATCATTTTTACCCCATTTACGTTTGAAATATGCCCAAATATTCACGTTGCAAAGTTAAGTATATCCGATTGATCCCACGTTTAAATTAGATTTATTCTAAACAAAAAACTGCATATTCCCATTGCACCCACAAACCATTTATCAAAAGATCATCACTGAAATAAAACACGTAAGGCAATAAACAAAAAAGGACCGCTTTGGAGCGGTCCTTTAATTTTTCATGGGGGGATATTAACTTTTGCGTTTGACCTTCATTTCAACGGCCAGGTCGATATTGGGGTCGAAAGTGGGGGTAACTCAATTTAATAAGCAATTCAATTGATGTTATCCGGGCGTGGTCAGTGGTCAAACGCTATTATTTCCTCTGTTAAAAGTATTGGTATCATTCTGGCCTGTTCCCGAATTACCACCACATGGCAAATGTTAAACCATTTATGTGAATTCAGAAACTTTAACCATCTTATCTTATTGAACGTTAGGAATAAGTCACTAAGCGTATGATTCAATAAATGCATTACCCAATGATGTATTCTTTAAAAGTCATGTGAAATTCCGGTCTGCGTCTTACTGAGACCTCCACATCACGGCCATTCTCCAGATGAATGATCCCATCATGGCTTTCATACGATCGCACAAAGTCCAGGTTAATAATATTTGATCGATGGACCCTGTAAAATTTTGGTCTTGGAAGAATATCCTCAAAATACGTCAAAGGCTTGGTAACAACTGACGTACTGTTATTTGACAGTCTGAAAAGGCAGTATCCTCCCGGCATTGACTCAATAGTTACAATATCGTTGAGGTGAATGGTGCTGAATCCTTTGTTTGAAGGTATGATCAACTTACTAACCTCACTATCCTCACGTAATGTCTGAGCCAGATGCTTCATTCTGGGATCGTGTCCTGACAAAGAGTTGACCACTTTGTTTAGAGCCAGGTTAAGTTCCTTCAGATCTATGGGTTTAAGCAGATAATCGACTGCCGCAAACTTTATCGCTCTTAAGGCATATTGTTCATACCCGGTAACGATGATCACCCTAAAAGATGGATTTTCAAAAGCTCTTAGAACTGTAAATCCATCATTTACTGGCATTTCAATATCAAGGAATAACAGATCAGGTTGAAATATCTGGATCTTTTCGATCGCATCATTTGCAGACCTGCATTTCGCTACAATATCAAGTTCCTGATCAACACCGTTCAGCATCATTTCCAGCACTTCCAGGCTGTCCTGTTCATCGTCTACTAAAAGTACTCTAAGTTTGCTCATTTACCTGGAAGTTTAAATGTTACTATAGTCCCTTTATTCGTGGAAGGATCCATTGGACTTATTTTTAACCATGTATCATATCCCTGTTCGCTGAACAGGTCTAGCCTTGACTGTACGATATCCAGACCCATTGAATGCTGGGTGTCAGAACCCCTTGGTTTAGCGTTAAAAAATCCAATGCCGTTATCAATCACCTTTACGATGATCCCATCCTGAGAATCCTGTTCGAAGACAACTTCAAGCAGGCCGGTATCTGCACCCTGAAAGGCATGTTTAACCGCGTTCTCACATATAGGTTGTATCAACAAACCGGGGATCTTTATATCTTCCAGGTCATTCACAGCGGCAATATTTATTCTGAATGTAAATTTATCCGGTGCGCGGCTTTGCTCGATCTCGAGGTAGTTTTCAAGGAACTGAATTTCCGTGGTAAGAGGGATAAAATCTGTTCTGGAATATTCAAGCGAAGATCTTATTAGTTTTGAGAACTTGTTGAGAAGCTCATTCGCCTCCCATTTTTGTTCAGCAAGGATCAGCTTTTGAATAGATTTTAACGCATTAAAAATAAAATGAGGATTCATCTGACCTCTTAGGGCCGCAAGTTCCAAACGATTGTTCTTTAAGTGCAATGATTGAATTTCAAGTGCTTTATCACTCTCCATTTGTATCCTCAAAAAATACCGTCTTACGAAAAGAAAGGCAATCAAACCAAGGGAGAGCAATATCGTGATCCTGACCCACCATAAACTTAGAAATATGGGTTCAATAGTAAACTGAACGCTAGCCGGAATGCTCCACTCGCTGTTCAGTGAACGGGCTGAAACCTCAAAGGTGTACTGGCCTGCAGACAGATCCTTGAACCATACACCCCGGTCATTGGTATAGGTCCATTTGTATTCGGACTGTTGAGGAGACCGGAGTCTGTATCTGTAAAAACTACCATCCAGAGGCCTTTGTTGAGAAAACGAATTATAGAATATCTCGAAGTTATCTTCCTTGTGTTTGAATTTAGTTTTCTTGTGCAGATAGTTGCTGTCATTGGAAAGCAAAGACAGAATAATGACCTTCGGCGCCTTTATCTTCGGTAATATAAAATTTCTTGGAATTGAGGAAATGCTGACATCACCGGCAAGAAGAATATGATCATCTTTTGCAGTAATACCGGTGATAAAATTTGAGACAATACCATGCGACCTGTTGAGATTGATCACGCGGAGGATCTTAAACCCTCCTTTATCCATTCTGAAATCCAAAATACTAACCCCTCTGTTCGTCGAACACCATATCCTTTGATTCTTTTCATCAACAAAACAGGCATTGATCATATTCGAAGGCAGTCCATGCTTTGTTGTGATCTTGGTTATCATGACACCGTTCTTCCCTATCACTATTCCACTCCCCGAAGTGGCCAGAACAATTAGTGAATCCCCGATATCATAGATCTTTCTTACAGTTGTATTTTCAATCTTCAAAGTTCTTGTATGATCCTTGATATGTTCCAAATCGTTTCCCCTTGCTTCCCAAATCCCCATGAACTTACTGTAAAAGACAGATCCTTTTGATACGACATGCGCATGAAGAATTCTGCCTTCTGCAACTACTTTTTTATCCTTGCCCTGATAGAAACCGTAATTATCAAAACTTGTAAAAAAGTGCTTTCTTCCTGTAGTAGGTACAATAATATAATGCTGTCTGAATTTACGTATATAATCTACCTTAAGCCGGTCTTTTTCGGCTGTTATTACCATACCATAGGATACTAACAAAGTATCATTTCTAACATTGAAAGAATGGATTATCGGTTCGTTATTGATTTTTCCAATAACCACTCTGTTCAGGTAATCTATTACTCTTCCATTATTAGTTCCGACAAGGACATGGCCTTTAAAATTTGTTATTACAGTTATCCGTTCACCACTCTTTAAAACTTCACTTCCATCGATGGTCTTGATATCATCCAATCGAGCCAGGAACACTCCTTCATTAGTAGTAGTGATCCAGATATTATTTTCCCCGTCCCTGATCGCGCCGGACACAACCGTTCCCTTCATTGCAACATTTTCCAGTTTGCCATCTTTGAAAATATAAAGACCATCATGCGTACTAAAGAGATAGGTGTCCTCAAAACAATATATGTCTGTAATTTTAACCTCAGTTTCGTGTTTTTGAAAAACAGATTCGATGCGACGAATGACTGTTTCGTCATCGTTGATCTTCTGCGTTTTCACGATATGGTAGTGAGGTGATTTACCTTGCAGGGATTGAATGATGTATTTGTTACTTAAACTTGAATCAGGACTTATCCTTAGCTTTTTCTCCGGCAGGTACTCATTGATCTCTAATTCTTTTAAATGGTCCTCTTTTTTCACGGTGAGGTAAACAGCCCTTTTCATGTAAGGGTATATCAGCATTGAGTCTCCCCTAAAATCTATCAAATGAACCCAGTTGTAAGGTCCAAGCTTCTTCTGCAAAGATTCGTTGTGCTTAAAACGAATGAACTTCTTTTGTTTTATGTCCCAATAAGACAGGGACCCGTTAAAACCCGTAAACCAGAGATTTCCCTTTGGGTCTTCAATGATCCGGAAAACGGTGTTATATGACAGCCCGTCATCCGTGCTAAAATTCTTAAAAGAATATCCGTCAAATCTGGAAACCCCACGATCTGTGCAGAACCAGAGATTGCCCTCAAAGTCTTGATAAACAGAATATATCTCAGAACTTGGCAGGCCATCTTCGACAGTATAGTTACGAATAATATTAATAGCACCTGCATCCACCAAGGTGAACAGTACCAGAGTAACAAGCAATGCCTTCTGAATTATATGTACAAATCCTTTTGTCATTTCGGATCGTAATATTTTCCAGTGGCAATTTGGCTAATTTGTCACGCATTTCCGAATACCTTGAGCAGAATATCGTTTACCCGGTGTTTAACATTCGTTCTGATCCTGTATTCCTCCAATGCTATTTTCAGGAATAGCCCGTCCAATCCTTTGGCCGTTGCGTGCTCAGTCAGCGTATTGGTATTGATCTTGTCCCAAAGAACTCCGTTCAATGAAGCAGTGTTGTACGCATTGACCAATGAGAGATAAGCGCTTTCAGCAGAAACGTTCCCTACCAGTTTTTTATTCAGGGATTCCCCGATAACCGGTTTGAACAACCCTTCAAGATCAGTATATGTCTTTTCCAACAGATAAAGTGTGGCTGCATTGTCCTCACCATTCAATATAGCAAATCCATCCACGATGGTTATTTCTGAAATAGCATCAATAAAAATAGGAGTTGCTGAAGCTGCAGCATCTTCAGCAGATCGGTTTATGGCAAGAATTGCCTGTTCCATCAGCAGGTCACCTCCAGGAACCTTTGAAAGGTTTGTGTATATCTCACTTGCCTCTTCTGGTAAAAGGATCTTTACAAGTTCATCGCCGAAGTAGCCGTCCTTTGCAGACAGGATACTTACTGACGTATCTGTTCCCACCAGGAGGGCGGATCTCAATCCTTCGGCCACTTCTTCATCAGTGAGGCCAGGAACCATCTGATCGATATCATTCACATCACACGCACTCACCGACAGAAGCACAAGTAAAACGGTTAATAATCTCATTCTTTTCATCATAACATCAATAACGCTTAATTTTAGAATTTATGTTTACCTGGAAAGTTAAAATTGCCACATGATGAAATATCTGCTGAATTTCATCCGGTTTGAAGGAAAAATAATCCTGATTTTCCAAATACTGGACATATTTTAATTTTAAAAGCTCAATACATTAATTATGAGAGAAATACAAATTAAAACACATTGCTTTAAATTTAAAAATAGATCGCTTTAAAATGGGCACGATAATAATAATAAAACAAGGTCAAACTTAAGCCGCCTAAAAGGCAGTAAGCCTCCTAATTTAGCTGACATTTAGAGCATCCATCAAGGCAACAAATAACCTCATTCTGTGATTTCCACAACAGGTATTCCAATTTAGGTACTGAATCCCCAAAATTAGAACGACAAACGTTTAATCAACGGCAGTAAAATCGAACACAATTAAACCTTGACAAACTCTCTAAATATCAGTACCTTCGTTTGCTTACATCCAACCAAAAATCGACTGAAACTGTATTGAAAAACGGATTAGGCACACAATTTGTGTATAATGACGGTACAACCGCTAAAAAAGTGAACAAATAGTAAAATATTAAGGACCAACTCCATAATACCCCCTGACTATCGTGAACAAAATAATGCCACTACTTCTGTTTTTGTTCGGTGCCTTTGTAGCATCCGGGCAGCCTGTGGCTGATTTTATCGCTTCAGATTACAGAGGCTGTACGCCTTTGGTGGTTCAGTTCACGAATAAATCAACGAATTCGGTCAAATATGAATGGGATCTTGGGAATGGAAACAGATCCATGTTGCCAAGCCCATCCGCTATTTATTATCAGGCTGGGACATACACGATCACTCTTAAAGCCATTGATAGCTCAGGAAAATCTGCATCAAAAAGTGCTACTATTCAGGTTTTGAAGGACCCGCTTTCTGCTTTCTCATTCTCTGCTAAATCTGCATGTGAGGGGGAAATAGTATCCTTCACAGAAAATGCCATCGAAGGCGATACGACAATAAATCTATGGTCATGGGACTTTGGTGATGGAAATCTGGACACCGGGCAGAACGTGTCTCATGTTTTCAAACGCAGTGGTCAGTTTGCAATTTCGTTGTATGTCAAAGACGCAAACGGTTGTGATGATGATACTGTAATTAAGCAAGGCTTAACCATTTGGCCATTACCGATCGCAGAATTCGATATTGAAGAAACGCAATATTGCACTCCTCCGGCGAAAGTAAATTTTATTAATGAATCATGGAGAGGAACGCCACATACCTATGAGTGGGATTTCGATGACGGAGGAACATCTACAGATGCAGACCCTTCTCACACCTATCAAAAACTAGGCACGTATACTCCTAGAATCATTGTCACTTCGGCCAATGGATGCAAGGATACTTTTGAAACATCAATTAAAATAGAGATCTACCCGTTAAATGCCGACTTCAACCTACCGGCGGATATATGCGGTCCTGATCTGGTTTCCTTTAAGAACAACACCTATCCTGACCCTTCCAGCACCAAATACAAGTGGTACATTGATGGAAAACTAGCGAATAACAAGAAAAATCCGTTCCTGAACTTAAATCCAGGAAAGCATAAAATAAAACTGGAGGCTTCTGATTCCGGTTGTTTCGATGAAATAGAAAAGGAAATTCTTGTTAAAACCACCCCACAGGGCACCTTATCTGTAAGCCCTGAGGTGATATGTAAAGTGCCTGAAGACATCAATCTAAGTTTTGTCCCTGACACTTTTGGGTCGTACAAATGGTACATTGACGGTAAACTAGTTTCCACAGACGCTAAATACAAATTCACCGCACAGGTAAAAAAAGACTATCAGATCAAACTTGTGGTTGAGGATGACGGTTGTGTAAATGAATTTAATTACACCGTCAAAGCAAGCACTCCAAATTTTCAAGTTTTAAGAGACACTTCCGGCTGCGCTCCTCTTCCCGTTCAATTTAAAATAATCGATAACTCTAAGAATGGTTTGGCTAGCTTCAAATGGAAATTCGGTGATGGCGATTCGTCGTCCATGCAAAATCCGTCCCACACTTATTACGATACTGGTTCTTTCACAGTTAAGGTGACTGTTACTGATTCGTTTGGATGTGAAGGTGAACAAACTGTCTTAGTAGAGTCTGGTCTAAAGATAAAACCGGACCTGACATTTGATAATTCACCGGTGTGTAACGGCGACACTACCAAATTTTTCAACCTCACCAAAGAAATCCCTGTAAGACCGCACTGGTATATCTGGACCATTGGTGACAGTATGACCATTACTCCGACAAAGAAAGATCTAAAATACATTTACCATCAAATGCCGGGCGACAAGGAAGTGATCTTGTCAACTGACCATTACGGATGTAAAGATTCCATAATTGCTGACCAGACAATTTTGGTTAAGGCGCCATTTTCCTTACCAGTTATTGAAGGCCCTGACTGTGCTCCTGCACGGTTCAAATTTATCGACAAAAGTGCCGGAGCTACATCAAGAAGATGGCTGAACCCACCGGTAGATGGGAAAAAAGACAGCATTATCGGACTCACATTGACACCCGGGAAATACCTGGTGGGACTGGCAACCTATAGCTCGGTTACAGGCTGCACAGACACCTCCTACGTAAAGAGAGAGTTGAGACAGACTCCTAAATTATCAATAGTCTTATCTACCAACCCGGATTGCCCTCCGGTGACATCTAACATCACGGTTTCTACTGAGTTTGCCACTTTTGTCGAGTATTCTCTTTATGATCAGGTTGAATACATGACCATAAGTAAAAGTGAACAGGTAATCGACAAAGAATTCAATAATCTGCCTTCTGATTTTAAAATAACTATTAAAGCAAGAAACAGCAGCTGTTATAAAGATACCGTAATATTTGTTGATGGAAACGGACCGGTTGCCGATGCAAATGCAGAAATTTCAGGTAATTGCTATCCTTACACATTGAAGCTATATGACCGGTTGTACGGTAAAGATAACTTTGAACATTTCTGGCGAATAGGGAATTTAAAGACAATCCCTGTTACGTCTGCAAATATGACCTATGTTCTGAAAGATAAAATTCCTGGGTATGACACAATTCCGGTTGAATTATTCGTTCGAAACGACACTTGCCAGCACAGTAAACTGTTCAAATTCCCGGTTGACACAAGGGACGTAATCCTGAACCATGACCTCGATGAGTTCTGTAATAGCATAAAGCATCAATTGAGGTTTAAACATAGTCAGAAAGTAGATATTGGAACCTATCAGACATGGGGGATAAATGACCAATGGGATAACGACCCTTCCTCAGATTTCTCATACGTTTATGACCTTGAGAAAGATGGAATAGATGACACCCTGAAATTGAGGGTTCATTACAGCGAAGAATGTGTTACACAATATCCTTTTATAACCGAGGATGATGGCAAAGGAACGATTGCGGCATTTGGTTTCGACACCGCAGGTTCGATCTGTCCTCCACTATTTGTTAATTTCAGCGACAAGTCTAAAAGTGTTAATCAAATAATTTCGTGGGAATGGGAACTGGGTGATGGTTCTTCCTCTATCCAGCAAAATCCTGGTAAGATCTACTTTGAACCGGGAAGTTACGGAATACGCCTTGCTATCGCAGACAGCAAAGGCTGTACTGATACGACATACCTGCCTGATATCATCGTGGTTGACGGCCCTAAAGCTGAACTCCTTATCGAACCACTGATCGGTTGTGTGCCTTTGCTGGTTCAATTCACTGGAAGCTCTGAAGATAGTGTGCTGTATAGCTGGGATCTTGGAGATGGATATATTGAGAACGGTCAGAAGTTATCACACCTCTATACATTACCGGGAACATATACTCCGCTTCTTACCATTTCGGATCAGAACGACTGTAAATACACCCTGCCTCCTAAAGAAAGAATCCGTGTGCTTCCATATCCTAAAGCCGATTTCACATTTACAGAACAGTGCATAAACGATACAACATTCTTTAATTTCACAGGTGACAGCAGTGGAAGAATTACGCGCATTTCCTGGGATTTTGGGAATGATTCTACAGCTTCTGGAACAACAGATACTAATTTCACATACACTGAACGTGGAGATTATTTTGTGTCAGTAGCAATTGAGAACGAAGGTGGTTGTGCAGACAGTATCTCCAAAAAAGTTCGGATATACGGAGCCGACCCCGCGTTTATTAAATCTGAACCAGGTATATGCATTGATGAAGAAATAACTTTAACTGATCTCAGCAAAGCAGATACAACTATCATTTCAAAAACCTGGCTTGTTGACAGTGTCGTTATGGGCCATTCGGATATATTAAAAGTTTCCATACCGGTGCCTGGAATCTATCCCCTTGAATTAATCATTGAGACTGAAATGGGATGTTCGTACAGCACCATTGATAGCTCAGGATTAATAGTCAGTGATACTTTACCCCTTGAACCGGCTGTGATTAGGCGGGTGTCTGTACTGGACGACTTTTCGGTTGAGATTAAAATCGATGAACAAAAGGACATGATGCTCTCAGAACATTCGGTCTGGATGGAAGACACAAATGGAGCGTTAAGTAAAATTAAAAACTTTGGCAAAGAAGAACTTCTTACTGAGATCGGTGGGTTAAATACGTTACAGAATGTATACTGTATGATGGTGAAAAGGGAGTCCTATTGTCCGACCCCTTACCCGGACACCCCGGCATCATACCATTGTACCGTAGAACTTAAGGCAAAAGGCATTGGCCCAAGAAACCATCTTGAATGGACCCCATACATTGGTTGGGACACCGTAAAAGAATATGAAATTTACAGTAAGCAAGAACTGGCAAATAATTACAGCTATCTGGCCACTGTTCCCGGAGACCAACTGACATATATTGATTCAACAATGCTCTGCCGTGATGAAAGGCGCTACCACATCAAGGCCCTAGAGCAAGGCGGATTTGAAGAATATTCATGGTCGGACACGGCGCACGCAGTGCCAAAAAATGGCTATCCGGTAAAAGCTCCGGAAGTATGGCGTACATCTGTCGAAGAGGATCTTTACACTATTTTGGAATGGGTGGTCCCAGATAAATCAAAGGTACCTTTAAAAGAATTTGAAATATATAAAAGGCCTGCTAATGGCGATGAGGTAGAATCAATTTCACACGATTTTTCTTCAAGTATGGACATAGCCGATTACAAAGTCTGGGTCGATGATGAGTCCTACATTTATAAGGTCAGGGCTACCGACACCTGTGGCAATCTCAGCCCATGGTCAAATATTGGTAAGACCGTTCTTTTAACCGTTGGTTTTGATGAAGAAATATACAGTCCTAAGCTATCCTGGACCAAATATTCATTGTGGAATGAAGGTGTTGAGAAATACCTCATTGAAAGAATGAATGAAAATGGACAATTTGACATCATCGGCCAGTCAGAAGGCCCAGATGACACTACCTATATTGATCCACAGGCCTATCAGATCTGTAACCCTAATTTCTGTTACCGTGTAACTGCGATCAGAAATCAACCCGACAACTTCCCTGACAGTACTCACGATGTCATCAGCCATTCAAACGTTCAATGTTCTCCTGTTGAAAGCCATTTGTATACACCAAATGCATTTACAATGAATAAAGACGGTTTGAACGAAACTTTCCAGCCGATCGGCATGTACATGAGAACGTATGAACTTGAGATCTATGACAGGTGGGGTGCATTGCTGTTCAGGACCAATGAGTGCTTTGGAAACTGGGATGGTACATTCCAGGGACGACCATGCCCGGTTGAGACCTACGTTTATATTGTTGAAGGTTTCGGAGCAGATGGTAGATTCCACAGACGAGTGGGTACCGTACATTTGCTGAAATAGTCAACATCTCATTTAACCGGAAAATTATCTTCTGCTACCTTTGCCTCTCATGAGAGCTGTAATTCAACGCGTATCCAGTTGCAATGTTGTTGTAAATGAAACAATGGTCGCCAGGATTGATGCTGGTGTACTCATCTTTCTTGGAATAGAGGATAGCGATGAGCAAACCGACATTGAATGGTTGTCAAGAAAGATAATTAATATGCGCATTTTTAATGATTCCTCTGGCGTAATGAACAACAATATTTTGGAGGTTAACGGAGACATTCTGGTTGTAAGCCAGTTTACTTTGCATGCATCTACAAAAAAAGGAAACCGGCCTTCATACATCCGTGCTGCGAGACCTGAAATTGCTAGAGAACTTTACGAAAGTTTCATAGACACCTGTTCCGTAGGGACAGGGAAGAAAGTTCTATCTGGTGAATTCGGTGCAAACATGCAGGTCAGCATTGTAAATGATGGCCCGGTCACCATACTCCTTGACAGTAAAAACAAAGAATAGACGGCTCAGGAACGAATGACATTCGTAATCTTTCTGGTGGCCCCTTGTAAGCCCTTCATTTTGCCAATGACATCTTCAAAAGTGTTGCTAAAATGTGCTGCCCGGACAGCTCTGGAAAAACTGTCCGCATCCTTGATCCTGTAACCGATACCCTCTTCAATAAATATATTGGCTTCTGGGAATTTATCTGTTTTCGGACCAAATATCACTGGCAACCCAAACCCGGCGGGTTCAATGATATTGTGCAGTCCCGCACCAAAACCTCCCCCTACAAATGCAATATCTCCATACCTGTAGATCCTCGACAATAAGCCAACAGAATCAACGATCAGCACCCTGAAGTCATTTGATTTCTTATCCCACTCAGAATATTTTGCTACGCCAAAAGGGAACATCATCTTTTCAATGGATCTGATATGCTCCGGGGAAACATCATGAGGAGCAATGATGCAGTCATAATTCGTGTGCTCACTGAGAAAAACAGCCAGTATTTCTTCTTCCGAAGGCCATGTGGATCCTCCTATTATCAGATGTTCCGCTGTTTTAAATTTTTCTATTTCCGGCAGCCTGGCTCCCCTCTTCCTAATGTCTGCTACCCTATCGTAACGCATGTCACCGGTAACAGTTATTTTCTCTTTCTCAACATCCAGCATTAACAAGTGGTCAAATGACTTCTCATCCTGAACAAATAAGCGGTTAAAATAACTGAGATGTTTCTTGAACCACGATGCATACCATTTGAAAAATATCTGATCATTTCGGATAATTCCATTGATCAGATAAATTGTTATTCCCTCCTTTTTAAGATAATACAAGAGGTTGAACCAGAATTCATTCTTAACGAAAAAGGCTTCCTTTGGTTTTACGATCGAGACGAAGCGTCGGGCATTTCTTTTTGTATCCAGTGGGAGGTAAAAGACATTATACCCTTCTGTTCTATTTACAACATTAAATCCTGAGGGAGAGAAAAACGTGATGAGCAAAGTTGCTTTTGGATGCTTGTCATCACTTGAGGCAGTCAGATCAGGGCTGTCGATCATTGGTCGTGCCATTTCAAATTCGCCAAGAGAAGCACAGTGGACCCAGATCACATCTCCTTCAACATTGCTGCGCCATGCCTTCAGGTCTTTAATTAAACCTTTCCGACCTTTTAAAAATGCCCTTATCTTAGGAATAAAAAGAGCCGGGATAAGCAAGAGCCATCCACCGGTGATAACAGCCAGATTATAAAATAAACGCAAGTATCAATCTATAAAATATTCTTCTTCCTCTGGATCCTTGGTAAATATTGGCAATGTGATCCCTGCCTTGGCACCCATCAGCACATCAAACCTCTTCGACTCATCCTTCTGCCTTTTGTCAAAATCAAATGAACGTAAACTATGCGTCCAGCCTTCGACAAGCTCAATCCCAATGAAGAAATTTATTCGCTTCTGCGGATCCAGATTCTGATAGCCTATGAATTGCTTAGCTGCCCATCCGCCGGTAAACCGGTCGTACCCTTTTAGATAGTTTTCTTCTAGTTGAGGCACCTTGACCTGTGATGAGAATATATCGATCTTATGGGTCATAAAGCCGAATCCAAGCTCAAAAAGTAACCCTGAGTTCAGGTTTACCTTGTTGAAAGGAACAATCTTCCCGCCTTTGATAAAAAATGTATGTCCACGCTCATTAAACTTGACCACCGAAAAATTTCCGTCCTCATCTATGATCTGGCCGTTTCCACCAATGATCGTGTCAAACAGACCAACTTCTTTTACCTTTTGACCAAACATCCAGTTGTACTCTATGCCGCCTGTCCATCCCTTCGGTGTTTTATATACAGCAGTTATCCCGATCGAAGAATTATCACCAAACCTAACTGCCATGTCCTTCTTAGGAATCTGGTACGCATAACCTGGTGAAATAAGAAATCCTGGTTTGCGATCAAAAGGCTTGTATTTCATAAACTGCGCTGAGGCAGTCATCCCTAAGGGTAGCATCAAAATGACAAAAGCTGCAATTCGCTGAACATTCATAGTCTTGTGCAAACTTAATCGTTTTACTCCATTCGTTATTGAAATATAGCAATTACCGCACCTATCTTAAGGTTTGTTTATACTCAACTCAAGCTGTTTTAGTACTTTTGTGCCTCACGTTAGAACATGGATCGCATTGAAATGCTTGATTTAAATGCTGAGGATTTTTCTCTGCGGGACCAAATAAACAAGGCCATTGAAACCGTTGTCGAAAGGGGTGACTTCATTAACGGTCTAAGTGTAAAAAGCTTCAGAAAAGAACTTGAATCCTACTTGAATGTTCCTCATATCATTCCATGTGGAAATGGTACCGATGCTCTTCAGATCTCAATAATGGCACTTGATCTGCCCCCGGGAGGTGAGATCATCACACCGGCCTTCTCATACGCTGCGACTGCTGAGGTCATAAAATTATTGGGGTACAAACCTGTTTTCGTTGATGTTGACCCAAATACTTTTAATCTTGACCCCAACCTGATCGTACCGGCGATAACTGAGAATACCTGTGCCGTCATGCCGGTGCACTTGTATGGACAGTGTGCTGACATGAATGCGATCCTGAAAATTGCTGCAAATCATAACCTTAAAGTCATTGAGGATGCCGCTCAGGCAATAGGCGCAGGCATGGAAATTTACGGTAAAGGGAGGATCGCTGCCGGTGCCATTGGAGATATTGGCGGGTTTTCATTTTTCCCATCGAAAAATCTAGGGGCATACGGAGATGGAGGAGCAATAGTGACTAAAAGTGAAGAACTGGCTGTATATGCACATTCAATAGCAAATCACGGACAGACCAAACAATACATTCATAAGTATGTCGGTGTGAACTCAAGACTGGATTCTATCCAGGCTGCAATTTTGAGTGTTAAACTTACGGCACTGAGCCAAAAGGTCGAACGACGAAAACAGATCGCACAGTTGTACAACGAAGCGTTCGCCTCAAATGAAAAATTGGCAATACCAGAAAGGTCGAAAGGGATCGAACATGTTTACCATCAGTATACACTTCGTACAAAAGGGATCAACCGGGATGAAATCGTAGATTTACTTGATAAGAATAACATTTCAGCCCGCATTTATTATCCAACGCCCTTACATTTGCAGACCGCATACGTTGAAAACGGTTCATCTGCAGTAAAAAAATTGCATTTTCCGAATGCAGAGTTACTGGCGGAAACGGTGTTTTCAATACCTGTTCACCCGGCCCTGACCGATGAACAGGTGAATTATATAATAGAGACAATTAATAAAATTTGTTCAGATAGATAAAATATGAAAATAGCAGTAATTGGAACCGGTTACGTAGGATTAGTTAGTGGGACATGCTTTGCTGAAACTGGCAACAAGGTTACGTGTGTTGATATTGACGTAAACAAAGTGAACAAACTCAGAAATGGCGAAATGACCATTTATGAGCCAGGGTTAGATGTTCTTTTTCACAGGAACATTAAAGAGAATCGGTTGTTCTTCACAACGGAAATAGAAGAAGTCATCGACGAGGTATCTATTATTTTTCTGGCTCTTCCGACACCTCCCGGAGAAGATGGTTCAGCTGATCTGTCTTATGTCCTTGGTGTGGCGGATCAATTGGGAAAAATGATGAAAGAGTATAAGGTGATCGTTGACAAAAGCACCGTCCCTGTAGGTACAGCCGACCGTGTAAGAGAAGCTATTGCCGCAAATTATAATGGTGAATTTGATGTAGTTTCCAATCCTGAATTCCTAAGGGAAGGAATGGCCGTAGAGGACTTCATGAAACCTGACCGGGTTGTGATAGGCACCGAATCTCCAAGAGCCCGAAAACTAATGGGTGAGCTTTACGGGCCATATGTGCGTCAGGGAAATCCAGTGATATATATGGATGAAAGATCCGCCGAACTGACAAAATATGCAGCCAATTCATTTCTTGCGACCAAGATCTCATTTATGAATGAAATTGCCCGTGTTTGTGAATTAACAGGAGCTGATGTGGACATGGTTCGTATTGGAATGGGATCAGACCCAAGGATCGGCAAAAGATTCCTCTTCCCTGGAATTGGTTACGGCGGAAGCTGCTTCCCAAAAGATGTAAAAGCATTGATACGCTCTGCACGTCAAAATGGCTATGATTTCGAAATTCTGAATGCCGTTGAAAAAGTTAATGAGTTGCAGAAGGTCATTATTATTCCGAAGATTCGCAGGTATTTCAATAACGACCTGAGAGGGAAAAAGATCGCCCTTTGGGGTCTGGCTTTTAAACCTAATACAGACGACATACGTGAAGCCCCCGCGCTGAACCTTATTGAAGTGTTGTTAAAAGAAGGTGCTGAAATAGTAGCATTCGATCCGGAAGCTATGAACAATGTAAAGGAACTTCTTGGAGACACAATAACTTATGTTGACAACATGTATGATGCAATTGAAGGAGCTGATTGCCTTGTGATCGCTACTGAATGGTCGGAATTCAGGAACCCGAATTTCGAGCGAATGTCTGAGGCATTAAGAAGCAAGACGATATTTGACGGAAGGAATGTCTTTGACAGCGAAAAAATGGCGGAACTAGGATACCATTATGAATCAATTGGACGCGGACATGCTTTAACAGCAGAAATATAATTATGAGAAAAAGGGTATTGATCACAGGAGGAGCAGGATTCCTCGGCTCACATTTATGTGACCGTTTTATTCGTGAAGATTTTCACGTAATGGCAATGGACAACCTGATCACAGGTGACCTGAAAAACATTGAACATCTGTTTCATCTTGAAAATTTTGAATTTTACCATCATGATGTTAGCAAGTTTGTTCATGTCCCCGGCAAGCTGGATTATATCCTTCATTTTGCTTCACCTGCCAGCCCGATCGATTACCTGAAGATCCCAATTCAAACATTAAAGGTCAGTTCGCTTGGGACGCACAACTGTCTTGGCCTGGCCATGGCAAAAGGATCAAGGATCCTCGTAGCTTCAACGTCTGAAGTATACGGTGACCCGCAGGTTCACCCTCAGAATGAGGATTACTGGGGCAATGTAAACCCTGTAGGACCGAGAGGTGTATATGATGAAGCAAAGCGATTTCAGGAAGCAATGACTATGGCCTACCATACCTATCATGGCCTGGAGACACGCATTGTAAGGATATTTAACACCTACGGCCCACGCATGAGATTAAATGACGGACGCGCACTGCCCGCTTTTATCGGTCAGGCACTCAGAGGAGAAGATCTTACGGTTTTTGGAGACGGCAGTCAAACAAGATCATTCTGTTACGTCGACGACCTTGTGGAAGGTATCTACAGGCTTCTGATG
>DJML01000049.1 GCA_002436505.1 Bacteroidetes bacterium UBA6491
GATACAATGAGGTGATGGCCCAGACGGCCTGACCCTGGCTTAAAGGAAACAGAGCCCTGCCAGTGGCGGGGCTTTCTATTCTTATATCAACCAAACTCAATAATGTAGCTCAGTGGATCATGTTCATTTAACTTGAAAATTTAAATGATAATGAACTGACAGCATTTTCTTAGTTCCTCAAAGAATAATCTGTACTACCTTTGCAGAAATATGTTGATCGAGGTATTAAAATCGAAAATTCACGGTGCGAGAGTCACACAAACTGAACTTCGGTATGTCGGAAGCATTGCGATCGATCCATTATTGCTGGAAGCAGCGAATATGATCGCAGGAGAAAAGGTCCTTGTTGTCAATAATGACAATGGTGAAAGACTTGAGACGTATATCATCGAAGCAGAACGTGGAAGCGGGGAGATCAGTCTAAACGGTGCAGCTGCCCGGAAAGCAGAAGTAGGAGATACTGTTATCATAATATCATTCGCGCATCTTGATTTCGAAGAGGCGAAAACATTCAAGCCATGGATCGTTTTTCCGAAAGAGAATAATCGTCCGTAATAGCCGTGAACCATCTTGTAAAAAATATCCTTAAAAACCTGACCTTTCTTTCCATTGGAGTCCTTCTGTTATGGCTGGCATTCCGAAATATGAAAATGGAGCAGGTTTTGAGCTCTTTTCGTTCCGCAAATTATTTTTGGATCGTTACAGCCATGTTGTGTGGCGTTTTCGCACACTGGAGCAGAGCAATGAGATGGCGACAACTTATTAGCTCTATAGGTTATAGAACCAGTAAGGCCACTTCTTTTAAGGCTGTCATGGTTGGGTATCTTTTCAATTTTGTTGTGCCCCGTATGGGAGAAGTAAGTCGATGTGCAGTGATCAACAGAAAAGACAGAATACCTTTGGACAAGTTGATCGGCACTGTTATAACAGAAAGACTTTTTGATCTGATAGTCATCACCCTGATCTCCGTCGGGATCTATCTTCTGCAGTTCGCAATGATCAATGAGTTTATTTACGAGGTTCTGCCAAAAGGGCCATGCATAATTGAGGAAGATGTAACTGCAGATCCGGGGAACAAAACAGGATTATATATTCTTTTTGCTTTGGGTGCAGCATTCATTGGAGTGCTCGTTTATCTTTATGTTAAAAACCCTTCTGATCTGAAAGGGCGCATTCGGTCTTTTATTATAAATGCTTTTGACGGTGTTAAATCAATCACCAAACTTAAAAGCCCTTTTTGGTTCATAGTGCATACCGTGAATATATGGCTGATGTATTTCCTGATGGCCTACCTGATATTCTTTTCGTTACCTGCAACAGCTGACCTTGGTTTAGCTGCCGGTTTCTTTGTTCTTTTACTGGGGACAATTGCGATAATAGTTCCAATACCAGGTGGAATCGGTACTTATCATACATTTGTAGCTATAGGCTTGACCATTTTTGCTATCGATTGCCCTGACGGGAAATTGTATGCGACAATTTCTCACAGTGCCCAAATGGTGATGATCTTTGTGGTCGGAGGGATTAGCCTTATCTTTACTACTCTTGATCAAAAAAGAACGAAGAAAGAATCGATCGATGAAGCTCCAACAGATACAGAATAAAATAAAGTCCTTCAGTGAAGCGACCGCAAAGGTGGCAGAATGGAAAACTTCAGGTAAAAAGGTGGTATTTACTAACGGGTGTTTTGATCTGCTGCACAGGGGACATGTAACCTATCTAGCAAAAGCAGCAGATGAAGGAGACGTGCTTGTCCTGGGTCTTAACGACGATGCTTCAGTTAGACGTCTTAAAGGAGCCGGCCGTCCTATACAGGATGAAGATGCCCGGGCCCTTGTGATGGCATCCTTAGATGTTATTGATATGGTCGTACTGTTTGAAGACGACACTCCTCTTGAATTGATCAAGCTCCTGATGCCTGATATACTTGTTAAGGGAGGGGATTATGTTATTGATAACATTGTTGGAGCGAATGAGGTGATAAGCAATGGTGGGAAAGTGGTAACTATACCCATCGTTGAGGGATATTCAACAACTTCTATAGAGAAGAAACTCAGAACCTAAGTGAGTGTGTCAAATCCATACAGCAACATTAATTATAGTGATCATCAATGCGATCCTCTGATCGGTTAGGGACAGAATCAATAGGGAAGCTGCTCAGGGAGCAGGCCGTTCCTGCATCGGTCGGGTTTCTTGTAATGTCGATCTACATGTTGGTCGACATGTATTTCGTTAGCCATTACGTTGGTAAGCTTGGAATAGCTGCAATAAATATTGTTATGCCAATTACATTTCTCATTTCGTCCTTCGGAATGGCAGTTGGAATTGGAGGAGCATCTGTTATATCAAGAGCTCTGGGAGCGAACAACAAACCAAAAGCGTACACTACTTTTGGTAATCAAACCCTCTTGACAGTTTCCCTTGCACTTATCTTGATCATTATCGGTGCACTGTATCAAAAACCGGTTTTAGCACTATTCGGATCAAATAAAGAAATCCTTCCCTTTGCCGAATCGTACTTTGAAGTCGTACTGCCCGGGATCCCCTTTCTTGCATGGGCAATGATGTCCAATAATGTTATCAGGGCACAGGGAAAGCCAAGGGTAGCTATGTTTACTTTGCTGATTCCGGCCTTAGCAAATATTATTCTGGATCCTCTGTTTATGATCGGTTTTGATATGGGAATAGCCGGTGCAGGATGGGCCACTTCGTTAGGGTATACCTTTAGTGCTGTTCACACACTTTATTTTTTCACGAGTGATAAAAATGAGTTGCGGTTAAAGCTAAAAAACCTTCTTCCCAGTGCAAAGATCGTTTCTGAAATATTTGCTATTGGATCAATAACACTGGCCAGGCAGGGTTCGTTTAGCCTGTTGGCCATCGTGCTAAACCATTATCTAAATAAATTCGGCGGTACACTTGCGATATCAGAATATGGACTTATTCGAAGTGTCACCATGTTTATCTTGTTTCCTGTGATCGGTATTATGCAAGGTTTTATGCCAATAGCGGGCTACAACTATGGCGCAATGAACAAAGAAAGAGTAAGGACCGCTATCCGATTGTCAATCACATGGGGCTCTATAGTTTCTACGATCTTATTCGTTATCATTTTGTTGCTGTCCGATCAAATGATTGCCTTTTTTACCGACGATCCTGAATTGCTAAGAGATACACCTTTTGCCCTTAAGTTAGTTTTTGTCGGAACCCCGGTAATCGGCGTTTCTATGATAAGTGCAGCCTATTTTCAGGCCATTGGAAAAGCATTTCCGGCTTTAATACTTACCCTTTCACGACAACTGATCTTTGTTTTACCTTTTGTGATCCTACTCCCTCATCTCATAGGATTAAATGGTATATGGATCGCCTTTCCGGCAGGCGAGATATGCGCAGCAGTGCTCTGTGGATTGTGGTTGAAACGTGAGATGAAAAGATATTTTAATTAACGGAAAATCTTAGATCGCATTCTCAATTGGAGGATGCGAAGAATTGTGCCATTTTGCGAATGGCCTTGCCCCGATGGCTCATTGCATTCTTTTCTTTACCGGTCATCTCTGCAAATGTTCTTGTTTCTCCGTCAGGTATAAAAATAGGATCATAGCCAAATCCTTTTATTCCTCTTTTATTTTCGATGATCTTCCCGTTGACCGTGCCCTCAAAAAGGTGATTTTCGCCGTTAATTATTAGCGCAATAACCGTTCTAAATCTTGCGCCACGATTGCGGTTACCTTTAAGGTTCCCAATTAGCTTATTCATGTTGGCCTCATTGTCGCCATGTTGTCCGGCATATCTTGCTGAAAAAACACCTGGTTCCATATTCAATGCAAAAACTTCCAGGCCGGTGTCGTCAGCAAATACATTCATCCCTGTTTTATCCGCTATGAAAAGGGCCTTCTGCATTGCATTGCCTTCAAGATCCGGAGCCGTTTCTGGAATATCAACATGAAGTGAAACGTCATCCAGGGACAGAATGTTTATTCCTTCCGGCATCAGGGCCTTTACCTCTTCGAGCTTGTGCTTGTTATTGGTTGCGAATAAGAGATCCATGAAGCAAAGATATTGACATAGTGTGAATTAAATCCTTAGTTTTCAATAAGGCCTAATTTTGTATATTTCACCTCAATTGATAATTGTCATAACCTCAATTGATTCTTATCAACCATATTGCATATAGACTGTCCGAAAATTGTGGCTTTTAGATGAGTACGAGAACCCTCCAGAAAACTTTCTGTTTCCATTGTGGAGATGAGGTGCCTTTTGATGATATCGTTTGGGATGACAAAGTTTTCTGCTGCAGCGGTTGTTTGTCAGTCCACAGGATCATTACCGAAGGTGGTTTAGGGGATTATTATGCCTACTCTGATCATCCGGGAATAAAGGGGGATAAGATTCAATCTGATTTTTTATACCTTGAAAATGAAGAGATTCTTTCTTCATTGATAAGGTTTAGAGAGGGTGATCTGATCAAGGTGCAACTTGAAATTCCTTCAATTCATTGCAGCAGTTGTGTCTGGTTACTTGAAAATCTGGATCAGTTGAACAGAGGGGTGAAGTCAGTGCGTGTTAATTTTCTTCAGAAAAATGCGGTAATACTCATTAACAGTTCCCAAATATCTGTCAGGGAACTTGCCGAATTGCTTTCAAAAATCGGGTATCAACCACGAATTACCCTGGACGAGGAAGATAAGAAGACACGATCTCAGATTGCGGATAAGACCTTGCTGCTTAGGCTTGCTGTTGCTGGATTTTGCTTTGGAAACGTAATGCTTTTTAGTTTTCCTGAATATTTTGGGTTGGATATTGTCCATGAAGGGGATTTTGTAAGATTTTTCTCAGGCTTGAATTTGCTCCTTTGCATTCCTGCACTGGTTTACTCGGCAAGAGAATACATTGTTTCAGGATGGAAATCGGTCAGAAGCAGGAATTTGCACATTAATGTTCCTCTTGCTGTCGGAATGATCGCCTTGTTCGGACGAACGGTCTATGAAATTGTTTCCGGAATTGGCCCGGGTTATGCGGATTCACTGACAGGACTGATATTCTTTCTTTTAATAGGCAAATGGTTTCAGCAAAAAACGTATGATTCTCTTTCCTTTGAACGGGATTACCGGTCATATTTTCCGCTGGCAGTGACTTGCGTTGAAGAAGACAGTATAATTTCAAAGCCGCTGTCAAAAGTTGTCACAGGCGACCGGCTTTTGATCCGTAACGGTGAACTGATCCCTGTGGACGGAATACTTCTAAAAGGGAAAGGTGATATAGATTATAGCTTTGTTACCGGAGAATCGGTACCAGTGTCTAAAAGTTTAGGTGAGATATTGTATGCCGGAGGAAAACAAACCGGCGAAAGAATTGAGATAGAAGCATTAAAGAACGTAGAGCAAAGTCATCTGACGCGTCTTTGGAATACCTCTGAAGAAGATAAAAGCGAAGGGATAACCTACTTTTCAGATCATGTTGGAAGAGTATTTACAAAGGTCCTGCTTCTAGTGGCCGCAATTACATTTCTGGTATGGTCCTTCATAGATCTATCGAGGGCATTTTTTATCGTAACATCTGTCTTAATTGTTGCTTGTCCATGCGCCTTGGCACTATCGTCCCCCTTTGCACTTGGGAATGCCATGCGTATTCTTGGCAGGGCAGGTTTGTACCTCAAAAATTATCTGGCGGTGGAGGACATGGCGAATGTTGACCACATTGTTTTTGATAAAACTGGAACATTGACAGAGAACGGGACATTCGAAATTGAGTATGAAGGAGACGATCTGAACAATTACCAGATTGAAGTTGCCAAAAGCCTTGTCGCAAATTCTAATCATCCTTATAGCAAAGGACTTTATCGCTATTGGTCGGAAAATAATCTGTTGCCGCTGGATGCAGTAAAGGAATATCCGGGCAAAGGACTCAAAGGCCGTATTGGAAATGATGAAATTAGAATAGGAGCATCAGATTTTGTAATGGGTTTATGCGATATTCCGGGCAGTGTTCACCTGAAATTCAGTAGCGGGACCTACGGTGCTTTTTATATGCGGAACAATTACAGGAAATATATAACTGGGCTCACCAACGAGCTGTTCGCATCAAACTATACAATGAGTGTTTTGTCGGGTGATAACAATTCTGAACGTAACAGGATCATGTCAAAAACGCCGGAGATCTCCCAGTATTATTTCAGAATGGACCCTGTGGACAAAAAGGATACCATTGACGCATTAATGGTTAAGGACAAGGTGATGATGATCGGTGACGGTCTCAATGACGCAGGAGCATTGAAAGCGGCAAATGTTGGGGTGGTATTGACAGAGAACACAAATAATTTCACACCAGCGGCCAAAGCGATATTGGTCGAAAGCTCTTTTGTTCTTCTGCCATCAATGCTCAGGTTCAGTAAACGAACTTTAAATGTGATAAGGTTTAGCTTAGTGTTCTCACTTTTATATAACATTGTAGGGTTGTTATTCGCAGTACAGGGACTATTGTCTCCGGTTTTTGCTGCCATTCTGATGCCGGCAAGTTCGATATCAGTGGTTGCTTTAAACACGATCTTAACAACTTATTATGGCAGAAAGGAGGGCTTGATATGAATGTGATTTTTATTTTGATCGGATGCAGTCTCGTGTTGGCGCTGATTTTTCTGGGCGCCTTCTTCTGGTCAGTTAAAAGTGGTCAGAATGACGACCTCGAGACACCGGCGATGAGGATATTATTTGAAGACAAACAAATTCCAAAAGAAACTGAATAATTAATTAAAATGCAAAAAGAGAAGTATTATTACGACAACGGGATCGTGAAAATGTTTGCGATTGCAACCGTAGTATGGGGGATCGTGGGGATGTTGGTTGGTGTGATCATCGCAACACAGTTATTCACCCCTCAACTTAATTTGAACCAGTATCTTAGTTTTGGGCGAATCAGACCCTTGCACACGAACGCTGTCATCTTTGCGTTTGTGGGTAATGCCATTTTTATGGGGGTATATCACTCCCTTCAAAGGCTTCTGAAAGCAAGAATGTTCAGTGATGCGCTCAGTAAGATACATTTCTGGGGCTGGCAACTGATCATTGTTCTGGCGGCTATAACATTGCCTCTGGGTTTAACGAGCTCAAAAGAATATGCGGAACTTGAATGGCCGATCGATATTCTGATCACTTTGATATGGGTGGTTTTTGGATGGAACATGTTTGGAACCATTTTCAAAAGGAGAGAGAAGCATCTTTATGTTGCGATCTGGTTCTACATTGCAACCTTTGTGACTGTTGCAGTCCTGCACATCGTTAATTCATTTGCATTGCCAGTGTCCATCATGAAAAGTTATTCATGGTACGCCGGGGTTCAGGATGCGCTTGTACAGTGGTGGTATGGCCATAATGCGGTCGCGTTCTTTTTAACCACGCCGTTCCTGGGGTTGATGTATTACTATATGCCTAAGATGGCTCAACGGCCTATTTACTCCTACAGGCTGTCAATTTTGCACTTTTGGGCACTTATTTTTATTTATATATGGGCAGGCCCGCACCATTTGTTATACTCCTCTTTACCCGATTGGGCTCAGACGCTTGGGGTAGTCTTCTCAATTATGCTTATTGCACCTTCATGGGGCGGTATGCTCAACGGACTTTTAACGTTGAGAGGAGCCTGGGACAAGGTACGTGATGATGTTCTTCTGAAATTTATGGTAGTGGGTATCACATGTTATGGTATGGCCACTTTTGAAGGACCAATGCTTTCATTGAAGTCAGTTAATAAAATAGCCCACTTTACTGATTGGATCGTTGCTCACGTTCACGTCGGAGCACTGGGATGGAATGGCTTCCTGACTTTTGCGATGTTGTATTACATTGTTCCAAAGATCTTTAACACAACTTTATACTCAAGAAAATCAGCCAATACCCACTTCTGGATCGCTACACTTGGAATGATCTTCTATGTTGTCCCAATGTATGTTGCCGGATTCAATCAAGGCCTAATGTGGCAGGAATTCAATGAGAGCGGTCAATTGGTTTACGGTAACTTCCTTGAAACTACAGTACAAATACTTCCAATGCACTGGCTGAGAGCATTCGGCGGTCTGCTTTACCTTGCAGGAGCCATTATAATGGCCATTAACCTTGTTAAAACTGCTTCTCAGGGCAGCTTGAATAAAAATGAGGAGGCAGAGGCTTTCCCAATGGAGAAAGAGACAAAACATGCCGGAGAGCACTGGCATCGACCAATTGAAAGAAAACCCGTGCGATTGCTGATCTTCTCACTAATCGTGATATTGATTGGAGGTCTGGTTGAATTTGTGCCAATGTTCCTTGTGAAGTCAAATGTTAAAACAATCAGCAGTGTACAACCCTATACACCATTGGAATTGGAAGGAAGGGACATTTACATAAGAGAAGGTTGTAATGCTTGCCATTCGCAGCTGGTCAGACCTTTCAGATGGGAAACAGAGCGATTCGGACAGTTTGCCATGAGTGGAGAGTATGTTTATGATCATCCTTTCCTTTGGGGGTCTAAAAGAACCGGCCCCGATCTATCGAGAGGTGGAGATAAAACAAATCCAAGGACATTGAAGTATCCTGACTGGCACTTCCTGCATATGTATAATCCGCGTGAAACATCTCCGCGATCGATCATGCCTGCATATCCCTGGTTGTATTCTCAAAAGCTTGATTACTCCAATATCGAAGGAAAAATAAGTGCCATGAGAAGATTGGGAACAGACTATGAAGAAGGATATGAGCAGAAAGCTGCCCAGATGATCCAGGATCAGGCAAAAGAGATATCAGATTTCATAAGAGATAAAGGTTATGATGTTGATCCTTCAGGTGGTTTGCAGATGGAAGAAACAGAGGTGATCGCACTGATCGCTTATTTAAGTAAACTCGGATCAGACATCCATCCTGAGGAAGGCATAACCGAATTAATAAAATAGATCATGTTCAACGAATTATTAAATAAAGTAGAAGGAGCGGATGTGTTTATGATATTCTCACTCATCCTCTTTATAATCTTCTTTGTAGTGGCCGTTCTTCACGTATATTCGGTCAGCAAAGAACACATCGTTAAAATGAAGAATATCCCGTTTGACAATGCTGCAGGAAATGCAGAGAAAGGAGATAGCCATGTTTCGTAAATTAATATTCACAGTTGTATCCATGTTTATTGGAATGGGTATGTTGTTTGCCGAAGGACTTAGTGATGTTATGAGCACACCCTGGATAACAGACAGATTCGTCCTATATTTTATGTATTTTATTATTTTCATGCTGCTGGTCTTTGTCCTGCTTTTATACAGGATATCAAGCCATCTGGCAAAATACAGAAGCCTTCAGGCAGGCGAAGATGTTGAGGAGATAAAGCCATATAGAATGTGGGAAAGGTTTTTCCAGGTCAAATCTGTAAAAACTGATAAGGATGTCCTTCTTGATCACGATTACGATGGGATCAAGGAATTGGACAATCCACCACCACCCTGGTTCATGTATCTTTTCTACGGAACGATTTTGTTTGCGGTGATCTATTTTGTCCGTTTCCAGATAACAGGTGCAGGCCCTACTCAGCAGGAAGAATATGTTGCTGAATTGGAAAAAGCTGAAACCGCACGACTAGCGTCAATGGAAACTCCGGAAGGAGGTGCAGCAGCAGTAAATATTACTGAGGATAATGTGACACTTTCTACGGATGAGAACGTCATCAAAAAGGGAAAAACTGTTTTTGTCCAATTCTGTCAGGTTTGTCATGGAGAAGGAGGTAAAGGTATCAGTGGACCTAATTTGACCGATGATTACTGGGTTCATGGTGGGGATATAAAAGACCTGTTCAAAACCATTAAATACGGTGTCCTCGATAAGGGAATGGCATCATGGGACGGAACTCTTTCCGGAGAACAGATCAGAGATGTTTCAAGTTATATTTTAAACCTGGAATACATATCTGAGGCTGATGGTGGACTCGCTCCTGCAGGAGAGTTATTTGTACCTGAAGAGGCAGATAAAACAGAATCAAATGCTGACACCACAGCCGCAACCTCCACTGAGGAGGTTTTAGAGGCAGGGGCTTAGCATCAATATAAATGTCCGACCGAAAGAGAACGGAAAATTTCAGAGAGCATCTCGGAAATGTAAGTGAGAAGGGGAAACGGATTTGGCTTTACCCGAAGATCATCAAGGGTGACCTGTATAAGTACAGGACATGGGTGAGCTGGGTGCTTTTGACATTTCTATTTGCCGGACCATTTATTAAAATTCAGGGCCGGCCGTTTCTTCTATTGAATTTTGTTGATCGTGAGTTCGTGATTTTTGGAACTCCATTCTGGCCTCAGGACTTTTTTATTCTGGCCGTAGCGCTCCTTACATTCATTCTTTTTATTGTTCTTTTTACGGTGATCTTCGGTAGGGTATGGTGCGGTTGGGCCTGCCCTCAAACCATTTTTATGGAAATGGTCTTCAGAAAGATCGAAAGCTGGATAGAGGGGAATGCTAATAAGCAAAGAAAGCTGGATGACATGCCCTGGAACTGGGAGAAAGTGAAAAAAAAAGGGCTTAAACACATTATTTTTTATCTGATCTCATTTTTGATAGCCAACATATTTCTGGCTTATATCATTGGATCAGAAGCTCTTATTGAGATTATTACAGAACCCGTTTCTGAGCATATCGTTGGTTTTACGTCCATCCTCGTGTTCTCATTTGTGTTTTACATGGTGTTCGCCAAATTAAGGGAACTGGTGTGCATTATGATCTGTCCATACGGACGTCTCCAAGGTGTTATGCTCGACAGGAATTCAATTGTTGTGGCATATGACAATATTCGTGGAGAACCTCGGGGAAAGATAAGGAAGAACCAGGATCAGTCAGATAAAGGGGATTGCATAGACTGCGGACTTTGTGTAGATGTGTGCCCTACAGGAATCGATATCAGAAACGGAACACAGCTGGAATGTGTCAATTGTACCATTTGTATTGATGCCTGTGACTCGGTAATGGACAAAATAAAAAAACCGAGAGGTTTGATACGATTTGACTCAGTCGAGAATATTGAAAATGGGATCGGATTTAGGTGGACCACCAGAATTAAAGCATATATTGCTGTTCTTGTCCTTTTGATAGGTGTGTTCGTTGCAATTCTTGCGACTCGCAGTGAATTTAAAGCTGTTCTGCTTAGAACCCCCGGAACAACTCCCGTTGTCGATCAGCAAGGATTTGTGTCCAACAGTTACACAATGGAACTTGTGAATAAAACGTATGACGATATCAGATACAATATTAAGATCCTGAACTTTGACGGAGCCAACCTGATCATTCCCGACAACAATGGATTGCTGAAAGGTGGAAAGGTCGAGAAAAAAGTCCTGATGATAAGAATCCCCCATGATATGATAAATTCAAACAGGACGACTCTGGAGATAGAAATTGAAAGGCCGGATATCGGCGATACGGAAGTTTTTGAGACCGTATTTCTTAGTCCTTTAAAAAGAAAAGAATGAAATTAAATTGGGGACAGGGATTATTTATCACAATGACAGTTTTTATTGTGTTCATTGTTACGCTCTCAGTAAAATTGATGTCACAGGATTCGTCCATGGAACACAGCGATTACTACATGAGGGGCATCCATCATGACGAACAGATGGAAATGGAAAGAAGAGCTGCTCCATACAAAGATTCCATCCAAATTGACTATTCGGGTTCTAAATTGAATATAACACTACCGAAATCACTTGAACTTCCTATTCAGAAGTTGAAAATACAATTGTATCGTCCTTCAGATTCTGACCTGGATCAGTACATTAAAGTTGAAGAGAACATTAGTGAACCTGATATTCTTTTATCTGTGGAAGAACTGGTAAAAGGCAACTGGCAGGCCAGAATCTCCTGGCAGGATAAGGACGGCAATGCATACTACGTTCAAAAATTTATGTTTGTACATTAATGGAGTTGTACGGTTTACTTTTAACCACGGGGATATTAGGCAGTTTGCATTGCATTGGCATGTGCGGTCCACTGGCACTTTCGCTTCCTTTGCCACGAGAAGCCTCAAGAATAAAAATTGCGACAGGCCGGATCCTTTATCAATCAGGTCGGATCTTTTCATATATGACCATTGGTTTGATCTTTGGTTCAATAGGCGGTGTTATTGTTATTGCCGGTTGGCAGCAGTTGCTTTCAATAATTGCAGGTTCCATACTGATAATTATGGCATTGGTCAGATTAACAGGATTGAAGAATAAAATTGGAATAAACAGGATAACTGAATTTGTGACACGGCAACTTTCAATTGCATTCAGCGGCCAAAAAAGATCGTCCATGTTTCTTACAGGCATGCTAAATGGTTATTTACCTTGCGGATTGGTATACATGGCCGCAGCAATGACCGTTGCAACAGGAGATGTATTTGACGCAGCTATAGGTATGGCTTTTTTCGGATTAGGTACATTCCCAGTGATGTTTGTAATGTCAATGGGAACAACTTTCCTGAAAAAGAGATGGCGCTTCAGACTGAACCGATATAGCATGATCTTTGCCCTTGCTATTGGGATCCTCTTTGTTTTAAGAGGGATGAATCTCGGTGTTAAATATATAAGCCCACAAGTAAATCAGGACAGTAGCATTGAATGCTGCGACAATGAATAGATCATTAAAAGTGATTTGACACTTTAAGAAATACCCGTGTTAAGTATATGGCTTACCGAATCAGGTTAATGGTCCCATTGTACTCAAATTTGTCTCCATTGAGATCGACAAAATTTATTGTGTAGATGTAAATGCCGGCCAACGCTTTTTCCTGGTTCTTTATAGTTCCATCCCATTGTTCATCCGGGTGGTTTGAAGAGAACATCATAGCGCCCCATCGATTATAGATCTCCATTCGGAACGACTGTGCATATAAGGCTCCTTTTACCCCAAATAGATCATTGAGGTCATCTCCATTAGGAGAGAAAGAATTCGGAATATATACGTTCGTCTCAGGTATGATAAGAATATCTTCTGCTGCTGTGTCAGAGCAGTTAAAATCATTCGTTACAATTAACTGCACATAATAATACCCGGAATCAAAAAAGACAACCGTTGGATTTTGAACGCTTTCATATCCAAATCCTTCGATTTCCCAATCCCACCCAATAACTGAACCTTTAGAAAGGTCGGTAAATTTGACTTCTGTGCTTGTCTCCCATGAATTCAATTTTTCATAGGTAAATTTAGCCTCTGGGCGCTCCAGGACAACAGCAGCATTTTCTTTGACCATTGTGTCGGAACAACCTGATTCTGAAGTGCCTATCAATGTTACATTGTATGTGCCTGACCTGTCATACCGATGGATCGGGGATGCCACTGGAGAGGAATTTCCATCCCCAAGGGTCCATAAGTAATTGGTGATACTTCCTGTTTCAATGAAGGAACGATTGCTAAAAGAAGTTTCAAGTCCTTCACAAACAATGTCAACATCAAAACTAAGTTCTGGTGATGGATTGATATCAACAGGAATGGATAGCGTGTCGTAACATCCAAGATCAGAACCAACTACAAGGGTTAAATTATAATTCCCTGCCAGATCATATTGGTAGGGTGCCGGATCTTTTGCAGTTTCAATACGTCCGTCCCCAAGATCCCAATTCCAGTTAATAATAGAACCATCTTGAATGGTTGAATTATTTTTCAGACCAATAGAATGTTCATTAAAGCATGGGTTATTAAGACCAATAATAAATTCAGCTACCGGTTCAATTCCTACGCGCACGATCCTTGTAACAGAATCCTTACAACCTGCATCTGAGCTAACTTCTAATTTAACCTGGTATGTTCCCGGATTTTGGTATTTGTAATTGCTGAGATCTTTATCATCGAAAATGAAACCGTCGCCTGTATTCCAGGTATATTCTGAAACAAATCCATTGTTTACCGTAGAGGTGTTCAGGAAACTGAAATTATTGTCTTCAAGACATTGTTGGTTGTCGTTTACACCGAAATTTGCAACAGGCTGTTCATATATTATAATATCCTTTTCAAAGCTGTCAATGCAACCATTGTCTCCTGTTACTTCTAAAAGAATTACATATGATCCGTCACTGGTATAACTGTGAGATACTTTATTTCCCTGTGTAGTTGTTCCATCCCCAAGATCCCATCTTGTGGTGTAGGTTCCAGCAAAATTGCTCGTATCTCGCAGTCTGATCATATTCTCGCTGATGCAATGGTTAAATTCATCTATCGAAAATCCTGTCATTGGAGAAGGCAATACCGAAAGTGTTGCTGTGTCAGAGTCTGTACATCCGAAAATGCTGGTTCCGGTAAGTGTTACCGTGTAAGTGCCCGAGGAATTATACGATTTAACAGCATTCTTAGTGTTGTTGGATGAGCCGTCCCCGAAATCCCATTTATAAACTAAAATTGTGCTATCAGCTATTGAACTGCTATTGGTGAATTCATATTCATTGTATTTCACACATTCGTCATCTGCAGTAACATCAAAATCAACTAAAGGATTGCCATGAATGACGATATCCAGGACATTTGATGTATCCATGCAACCATCTTTTTCAGACACCAGGTAATAAGAACCTTCATCATCAGTCGATGCCGGATAGTAAGCTATCTCACTTCCAGAGGCGTTCGAGAGTTTTAGGTCGTCTTTGAACCAGTTATTAACGGTGTTTGATAAATTGTTCGAATCTTTGCCTTCTATTACGAGATCATTTCCTGCACATAGGCTGTAATCACCGACCTTTACGTCAATTTCAACACCCGGCCTTGGTTTTACCCTGAAGAAAGAATCTATCGTTTTTTCTCCTTCTCCGTCATTAAGTGACAACTGAACTTTATATGAACCCATTTCAGTTGCTTTAAATCGGTGGGGCCCGGAACCGAACAATGTATCGCTTCGGGAGGTACCGGTTATGATCCACTGGTATGAATATATCAAACCAACCGATGAATCGGTAAGCACAACTTCATCATTCGTGCATAAAAGGTCCCGGTCGACCAAAAAATGGGGTTTAGGTTTTTTAGAGATCAACCTTACTCCAAAATCTTCTGTCTGTCCGTAACTTAAAGTATCACAAGCGTTGGAACTCAGTGAATCATAATCGGAGATTACTCTCATCCTTACGATCGCATTTGTTGTTGAAGTGTCTGAAATGTAAATATTGCCGCTATGTAAGCCGATCCTTTTAGTATCCGACCAAACCAGTTCGTCCTTAGAATTGAACAGGCCGTCATTGTTATAATCAATATAGACCTTTACGTATTCACTATAGTTTCTTCCCGTGGTCACAGCAATATTGTAGCTCGTGTCCGTTTGTAATTCGACAATTTCCTTGCATCCGCGATCAACATATCCTCCTTCTTCAAAGGTGCCTGTAGAGCTATGATCCAAAGCGGCTATAGAAAGGTTGAAAATGCCTATCCCGTAATTCTTGTCTGTCGACCGGGTAACCGGGCTGCAATTTGCTGTTTTTATACCATCGAAGATCTCTATGATGTCAGTTTTAACAATACTGTCAATGCCATTACAATTCTCTACTTTCAGTTGGACAGTGTAAGAGCCAGGGCTAAGGAATCTCACGTGTGCATCCTGTGAAAAGCTATCCGTTGCGTCTGTGAACTGAACTTTAGATGGAGTGATGTGCCACAGCCATCTTGTTGGTGTATTTAAACTTACGTCTTCAAATTCGATGACCTGGTCAGTGCAACCACTGTTAATACTGGCGTTAAATTCTGCCACCGGTGGTTTCTGGGTTTCGTCATACAAAGGAGATCTCCAGTTCCCCCGCCCATAGGTTGAAGCAACAATATGGCTTTTACTTCTTCCTGTGGAGTCATAGTATATGTCCAGATCTGTGACTCTGGAGCTGACCGGCATGCCTGAGTTGAACCAAACCCATTTGCCCATGGCCGTATCTGTATAGAAAACACCCATGTATGTGCCTGCGTACATTCCTCCTCTTATACTGCTTGAATCAAACAGGATGCATGTGATCGGAATGTTCGGCAACCCGTTCGAAATGTCTTTCCAGTTGTTCCCTCCATCATTTGATTCATAAATCTTATTGTCAGATTGCGTTATCCATACCCTGTTCTTAAATTCAGGATGTGTCTCTACCCATCTGATAGAACCTGTAGAAGGAAGTTTAGAGGTGAGGTCCGTCCACGTAGGGGAGGCATCGTTTGCGTTTGCTGTTTTGAAAAGCTTTCTGTCCGACCGGGCCATGTAGATTAAAGCCGGGTCAGCGGGAGAATTCTCCAGGTGATTAATTGATATATTGTCTACACCTGCTAATCCAGAGGATATTTTGGTCCACTTAATATTGTTTGTTTTGCTGTCCTGAATATTGCTGGATCGCCATACATTCTTATAGCCAATGAACATCGTCGAGCTGTTTCCTTCCTGAAGCAGGAATGGTGTTACCCATGCCCCTGATTCATTGATGCCATTGGTTCCGTTGGCTGCCACTCTTCCGTTATAGTATCCGTTCTTATACCTCCTTACGTCACCGTAGTACAAAGCGCTGAATGACCATGACGGATCTTTGGGGTCAATTGCACAGTCCATGCCGTCACCGCCAAGGATAGTGTGCCAGAAACCTTTTTCTAAAAGACCTGTGCCATTGTCCTGATATCCATTGATAAGCAGGTCAGAATTTGTTGCGCTCTGATTTAATCGGTATATCTGTGCAATGCCTAAACCTGCACTTAAATCAGTATATGTTGTCCCTCCGTTGTCAGATTTATAGATACCGCCGTCATTGCCTGTGTAGAAAGTGCCATTGGGAGAGAATTCAAGGACATGTTGATCAGCATGTATTCCCGGAATGCTGCCAGATCCTACCCAGTGCGCGTTGATCTTCCATGTTTTCCCGCTGTCATCAGACCTGAATATATTAACACCTCCAACATATATTGTCGAGGCATTTTTGGGGTCAATTGCTATGTCAAGGTCATACCATGCCTGTCCACCTGTACCTGCACCAGTGGTTGAGTAATCCATGATATTGGGGGTGTTTGACATTTGTTTGAATGTCGCGCCGTTATCCACCGAAAGATATGATCCTTCAAAGGTTCTGGTTGCCGTTGCCAGCAGGTACACCATTGAAGTGTCATCCGGTGTGACGGCTATTGCCATGCGCCTTGCTGATGTAGGGAGGCCCGAAGTGATATTGGTCCACGAATTACCGTTGTCAGTGGATCGGTAAAATTTAGCCGAAGCATAAGATGCTGCATATACGACATTTGAATTTGACGGATGGAACACTACGTCTTTAAAATTACCGGTTTGCAAATTTTTCCAGGAGTCGCCGAAGTCATCCGTTCGATATAATCCGGCGTTGGTCGCCGCTATAAGGACAGAAGGATTATTAGGGTCAATCGCAAGTTTCCCCACGATCACATTGCCCATGCCTGTATTCGCCAGCTGCCATGTCTTACCACCGTCAAAACTACGTATTACCCCTCTTCCATAGGAATCGCCGGCGTCCCGGTCACCAGTGCCTAAATATATCGTGTCTGGGTTCAGGTAATCTACAACAATTGCAGAAACACCCAGAGTAGGCAGGGTGTCTGTGTTTGAGGTCCATGTTTTTCCTCCGTTCATAGTTGACCATAAGCCCCCGGCCGGTGATCCAACGTAAATGATTCCAGTATCTTTAGGATGAAAGGCAATAGCATTTAGCCTGCCTAATCCATTTGGTTGTGAAGTTCTGTTACTAGCCAGCGATGAAGGGCCTATGTTGACCCATTTCCCGTTTGTAAGGCATTCAGCCGGGCCCATATTCATTGCCCCCTGGAAACCGCTTCCTCCGTATCCCGGATGGTTCCCCATGATGTATTCTTCTATTTTTCCTTCGATGCTTCCTGGAGCCGGGATGTTGCCATGTTCGTCGATGATCATTTGCATCCCAAATTCCCACCTTTTAAATGGTTTGAAACCAGAACCTTTTTCTATCTCACGTTTTTCCCAGTAAAGATCAAAAGCACGAACGGTCTGATAAAAATTGACATTCGGGTTGCCCATCATTTCAACCCAATACGGATAATCAGCCGTATCCTTTTGGATATGATCTTCGTTTTCCTGAGCCTGCACAGAAACTATACCGGACAGGGAAAAGATAATAAGGCAGAATAACCACTTCTTCATCATGTGTGATGGATAATTTGCAAATGCTGTGCCATTACAAATATATTACGTTTATAAACACTTTTATCAGGGGTTGGGAGAATGATCGAAAACAGCTAAACTGTGAGTGAAACAGGCTTCAGTGCTGAAAAGACGTTATTCTATATTGAATGACATATTTGCATTGGAGAAATAAGCCGCATAAAAATGATGAAGGGCGAATTGCCATTTTTACACAATTAATTCTACGTATGGGAAAATTTTTAACCTAACCTCCGATCGTTGCCATGCTCTCAACGGAAACAAGTTCATCCCTGTCTTTTTCTGCCTCGAAACCGTCCCGGTGCTTGTTTTTTATCGCCTTCACAAGATAGGATGATACATCATCATCGCTAACTCCTGAGCGTAATATTTCCCTGAATCCAGTGCCTTTCTGATCATAAAGGCAGGTTTTTAACTGTCCCACCGGGGTGAGTCGGATGCGATCGCAGGTACCGCAAAAAGTTCTGGAATAAGCAGCAATGATCCCTAAAGAACCTTTGTAGCCAGGAATAATGAATTTTTGTGCTGTTTTGCCGGGGACAGGATCAGAAGCCATAAGTTCAGGAGAAATTTCCCGTAAACGGTTCTCAATATCGATATAGCTCAGAAACTGCTTTACATGGGAATTACCGGTTCCATTAAAAGGCATTTCTTCCAGAAACCGCACTTCAATGGCGTTGTTGCGCGTGAGTTCGACCATCGGAGCTAGGTCTTCAGTGTTCAGGCCGTTCATTACGACCATGTTTATTTTTAGTGGGATCTTGTGATGCAGGATCAGGTTCATCGATTCTAGGACATGATGAAGTTTATCTCTGTTTGTGATCTTCAAAAACCGTTCACGGTCCAGGCTATCAAGACTAAGGTTAATACCTGAGATGCCGAGAAGCTTTAATTCTTCCACATAAGGACCAGTCAGTACCCCGTTCGTAGTGATATGGATCTCTTCAAAAAGGTTTTTATCAGAAATATTTTTGAGAAACACCATCAGGTCTTTCCTCACGAACGGTTCGCCTCCTGTGATTCGTAGTTTCCTTATACCCTGCCTTGAGGCAATGCTGCAAAATCGCGTGAGCTCCTCATACGATAAAAGATCTTTTCTTGGGACGTAATCAATCCCTTCTTCCGGCATGCAATAAAAGCACCGCAAATTACAGCGGTCAGTTACCGCGAGGCGCAAATAACTTATTGTTCTCCCGTTTGGATCGATCAAAGCCATCAGCAATTCTCGTTTGGATTGACGAACAGGTCCGATTCGTCCTCATCTCTTTCGGTAAGACATTTGAAATCTTTTTCGATCAGAATGCTCACTCCGTTTTCGGTATTGCCTTCCAATCCAACCTGTTCGGAGGTGGCCCAGAGAATAGCCTGTTCATCCGGAATGGTGACGACAATTCTGCCGTTCTCCAGATCTGCATTAAGCTCGGTGTCGGGTTTACGCAACAATCGATATATAAAATCCCCTTGAGCGAATTCCGTTTTTTCAGACACTTCACCTTCTGTCCTTATTCGGTCCACTTCTGATTGGGTGAGCCGCAAACGAACGCTGTTTCCTCTGATCCTGATCTTCATAAATAATCTGTCAAAGATAATTGAATTATCCTAGGTAGCTGAAGACAGGCTAATCTATTTCTCGACTCAGTTAATACAATGTCTGGTGATGTATTTGTCATATTTTTTATATTTTTATCCTAAACAATAGGATCTGTTTGTAGAGCAGGATCTAAAGCATTAAATTTGCCTAACGAATGTTCGTATGTTAACAGGAACTCAACGCAAAGAAGAGATTTTGGCTGTTTCACAGCGACTCTTCAGAGAACAAGGGTATGATTCCACTTCAATGCGGGATATCGCAGGGGCACTTGGAATGGAACCCGCAAGTCTTTATAGTCATATAAAGTCAAAAGAGGATCTTCTTTCACAGACCTGCTTTGACATGGCCGAGAAGTTTTTACTCGCTATCGATGAAGTGAATGACATCTATTTTGACGCAGAGCAGAAGGTAAAAATGGCTGTCGCCAATCATGTCGACATACTTACTTCAAACCTTGATGCTGCAGTTGTTTTTATCAGGGAATGGAGGCACTTGAGTGAGCCGTCCTTCTCTGAGTTCATAAAGCTTAGGAACAAATATGAAGAAGGGATCAGGGAAATAGTTGAGACGGGAATAAGTGAAAATAAGTTCAACGAGGTTGATAAGAAGTTTGCAGCACTGACCATTCTTTCATCTGTGAACTGGATCGTTGAATGGTACAGGCCGGATGGTGATAAAACACCGAAAGAGATTGCTGAAGAATTGACCAGATTCATATTGACAGGTCTTAAAAAGGATTCGATACTTTAATAAATAAATAACAATGTACGGAAACGCATATATTGACCCGGACAAGGCACCTAATTCACTGGTAGCTGATGAGGATCCGGTAAAACTGGCAGAATTCGAAGCACGAATAGCAGCTGGTGAGAAAATAGAACCGCAAGACTGGATGCCGAAAGAGTACAGGAAGCAGCTGATCAGAATGATCGAACAGCATGCACACTCTGAGATCATCGGCGCATTGCCAGAAGGAACATGGATCACAAGAGCTCCCGGATTCAGGCGTAAACTGGCTTTGATGGCGAAGGTGCAGGACGAGGTAGGTCATGCGCAATTGCTTTATTCTGCTGCCGAAACGCTGGGAAAAAGTCGTGAGCAGATGATCAATGACCTTATCACCGGCAAGTCGAAATATTCCAATATCTTTAATTATCCGGCTGAAACCTGGGCCGATTCTGCAGTTATCGCTTGGCTGGTGGATGCAGGTGCTATCATCAATCAAACAACCAATGCAAGAGGTTCTTACGGGCCTTATGTCAGAGCATTGGAAAGGATCTGCTACGAAGAATCTTTCCACCTTAAATATGGCCATGATAATGTGGTCCACCTTGCTACAGGTACGAAAAAACAAAGAGAAATGGTGCAGGCAGCCCTTCACAGATGGTGGCCACCACTGATGCATTTCTTTGGACCTGCAGATAAGATTTCGGTGCATTCAGAGGTACTTATGAAGTGGAAGGTGAAAATGGCCTCCAATGACGAAATGAGACAGCAGTTCCTGGATATGTACGTGCCTAAGATTTGGGACCTGGAACTGACATTGCCTGACCCTGAACTTAGAAAAGATGAAGAGACGGGAAGATGGATCTACACTGAACCTGACTGGGAAGAATTTAAACGCGTGATCAATGGCGACGGTCCATGCAACGCGGAAAGATTAGCTGTTCGAAGAATGGCCGAAGAGAAGGGAAGGTGGGTGAGACGTGCTATTCTTGGTGAAAAGGCGAAATATGTTAAACCCTTTGCATAATTAGGATCATTATGATAACTCGCTTATTCTTTTCTTTTGCTTTGCTGATGGCAGTTTGTTCTGCCAATGGCCAAAATATTTCCAACGGTTCTTTTGAGAACTGGGAAGATGCGTACTATAGCAAACAGGCAGAATGGAATACATTGGGTAACGTGGAGACAGTGACCGACGCGTCTGAAGGAAACAGTGCCGTTAAGGTTATGAATGTGATAAATGACCCATTCGACATTGGCTTCGGTATTGTCACCAATATCAACATTGGCGGAGTCGGCCTGAATGGTGGTTGGGATTATGATGAGGTGCCACTTAGTGCCAATATAGATGCTAAATTCGATCTGACTCCTGGCGACTCAGCACAGGTGGTTTTCGGATTTCAGAAATCAGGATCTCTGATCGGTATTGCACAGCTATACATTAACGGGAACAGCAATGATACTTTTACTCAATTCTCTATACCCATTCAATGGTTTCTGACTGCAACCCCGGATACTATCCAGGTAATGCTCACCTCAAGGAACATAAATAAATCATCATCAAACGGCAATGGCTATGTGATCTATGATAACATCCGTCTGACTTCTTTTAGTACAGAGCATAGAAATGTACTAAATCCTTCCTTCGAAACTATGGACACTGACACCATCGCGCATCCGACCGACTGGATGACCAGCGATATGGTCCTGTATTCGAACCTGGGGGTCAGATTGCCTCAACCTGCGGTCTCTGCTTCAAATGACAGAAAGGAAGGCGGTAGCGCAATGAAACTTAGCAACGTGTCGTATGGGAATGATGAAATTGCTCCGGGTGTAGCAATCCCGGGTACTGCGTTCGTTGGACTTGACAAACCATCATTGGCAGTAAGTAAAAGATGGAACTACATTGAAGGTTGGTGGAAATACAGCTCGGGCATTGACTCCGCAAGAATTGTCGTCGTCATGTTCAAGAATGGACAGCCGATAGGAGTTGTATCCGACAGTATTTTAGAACCGCGAACGGAATGGGATTATTTTGCTTTTCCTATTCAATACGCTACTGCCGATGTACCTGACAGTGCTTTGCTGATTATATCCAGTGCAAATTATGATGATCCGCTGGGAACAAATGCAACCCTGCTGATCGATGAGATAGCATTTACAGATGTGGCGTCTGTTGACCGGGTTCCTTACAAAGATTTTAAAATTGGACCTGTTCCGGTCGTTGATGACCTGTTCATTGAATCGGAAGTTCATTTAACAGGAAGTATCGAAGTATATGACCCGCTTGGTAAAAGGATGCTGCGCGAGGAGATTGGCGGACAAAGATCGATGACCATACATACAGCCGGGTGGAATACAGGCATATATTATTTAATAATGAAATCAGATAGCGGCAATACCGTCGTAAAATTTAATAAACAATGATAAAATCCTTAGATCCGCGTATAACGCGAGCAAACATCAATGTGGAAGATCAGATCCAACCGCTACAGGAAATGGATCAATTCCAGACTTATGAGGTTTTTCATCAAAAGAAAAGGGGGCAGCAACACGTACATGTAGGTATCGTTCATGCACCGAATCCTGATATGGCACTTATTTATGCCAAAGAACAATACGCAAGAAGAGGTGAGACGGCTAACCTATGGGTGGTGCCTTCAGATCAGGTTTTTGCCACCGACTATCTTGATCAGGATATTTTTACTACTACCGAAGAAAAGCATTACCGTGATCCGGGCACATACAAAGTGATGGACCGAATTAAGGCTTATAAAGAAAGAAGAAAACAAGAAAACAAATAGTTATGGATTTTTTCAATGAAGATCATATTGCAGCAGCAAAAGACCTGCTATATAAAATGGCTGACGATCAACTGATCATCGGACACAGAAACTCAGAATGGACCGGATTGGGGCCGCTGTTGGAGGAAGACATTGCTTTTTCATCAATGGCCCAGGACAAGATCGGCCAGTCAGAGCATCTCTATGAACTGCTTCACCAGTTGGGAGAATCTGATCCGGACAATGTGGCCTTCACACGTAACGCGGATCAGTTTCATTGCTGCCATCTGGTCGAGTGGCCTATTGGTGAATACGATTTCAGTCTGATTCGACATTTCCTGTTTGACTTTGCTGAAGCAGTGAGGTTTGATATGTTGGCCAATTCAAGCTATGAGGACCTGGCAAAGATCGCAAGAAAATACCGTGGTGAGATAAAATATCATACCATGCACGCAAATACCTGGGTTCAGCAATTGGCAACTGGCAGTGATGAAAGCAAGTCAAGGATGCAAAATGCCCTGAACGAAACGTGGAACCTGGCACTGGGTATTTTTGAAGAAGGGAAATATGAGGATACGCTAAAAACAGCAGGAATATTTGAAGGAGAGGCAGTGCTGAAACGACGTTGGATGGATTCAGTGATCCCGTTGCTTGAGAAGTACGGACTCAATGTGCCCGATGAATCAACCTGGGCACCCGTATATGGTGGCCGACAAGGTTTTCACACAGGGCACCTTCAGCCGTTGTTAAGCGAAATGACAGAAGTATACGCAATTGACCCGACTGCTGACTGGTAATAATGAAATTGTCAGAGGAAAATATCAGGGAGGCTCTGTATGATGTGAAAGATCCGGAGATACCTACCATCTCATTGGTAGATCTTGGAATTGTCACAGGGATCTCTGTATCTGATACCAATGATGTCAATGTTCAGCTGACTCCAACATTTGCAGGATGTCCTGCACTGCGAATAATGGAAGATCTTGTCGCAGACAGGATTAAAATTATTGATGGTGTCAATAACGTTACCGTGAGCACAAACTTTGATGTGCAGTGGAACACCAACATGATTTCAGAAGTAGGATTAAAGGCACTTAAGAAACATGGACTTGCCCCTCCTCCGCGTCATGACGGTTATATTGAGTTAGATGTACTCAGTGACACAGCCTGTCCGTATTGCGGCAGCAGGAATACAACCCTTGAAACTCCATTTGGCCCGACCCTTTGCAGATCAATGCATTATTGTAAAAACTGTAAACAGGCTTTTGAAGGTTTCAAACCGGTCACCTGATCGCTCCAACACTTATCAATTACTTTATCCAATAACAAGAACTGTGTATCTTTGTGTGAATGGATATTTACGAAGTTCAAAAGATCATTGAAGGGGCGCTTCAAACAATAGGAATAGATCCTGAGGAAGCACGTAGCGAAGGAGAGGGGCAATGGCTCCTGATGAGAAACCAGACCGAGGTTTATGTTGATTCCTGGGTGCAGGAGGATAATTCCCAATGGCAATATTTTCAGACGGATAAGCCGGTGCCTGTGTTTCAGGTTGTATCCCCTGTTTGTTACCTCCCCTCAGGAGAGAACAGAGGCGCTTTTATGGAGGAACTTCTGTATGTTAATTTCCATATGTATTATGGCAGTTTCACCATAAACGAGGAAGAGAACATGGCCGCGATCCGGTACCGGGTCCCCGGCGATGACCTGAACCAGAAAAGAGTTATTGAGGTCCTCGATAGTGTAGGATATTATTCAGAAGCTCTCGCAGGCTATCTGTGTGACAAATATGAGGTCGACCCTGTGCGGGACGAGGAATAAAAAAATCAGTATGTCAGGCAACCATAGACCTGACATGTGCATCTTAGCAATGAGTTTTAACTATTGAATCCACGTGAATGCCTGGAGATAATTACGAATATGAGAAAAGATTGATCCAGGGATGTTTGCGTGGTAAGGTTAAGGCACAAAAAGAACTATACGAGAATTTTGCTAATAAGATGTACGCGATTTGTATGAGATATACCGGAAACCAGGACGATGCAAAAGATATTTTGCAGGAAGGTTTTATTAAGGTTTACGGAAATCTTGATCGCTTTGGTTTTAAAGGTTCTTTTGAAGGATGGATGCGCAGGATCTTTGTGAACACATCAATTGAATTTCTCAGGAAAAGGACCCGAATGGGATTTACTGAAGAAATTGAGGATGATAAGATAGGTGGTTCTGCAGATCAATCATACAATAAAATTGAAGCAGCTGATATCATGAGGTACATAAACAAATTGCCCCAAGGTTATCGGATGGTTTTTAACCTGTATGTGATCGAAGGGTATCTTCATAAAGAAATTGCAGAAATGCTGGGGATCTCTGAAGGGACATCGAAAAGCCAGTTAAATAAGGCAAGGAACATGATGCAGCGTTTGCTGTCTGAATACGAAAGACATTGAGTTCAGAAAATAACATATCGCAATTTGAAAAGTTGATCAGAGATGAGATCAATGGGACAGAGTTGCAGGCTCCTGATATCTGGAGTGAGCTTT
>DJML01000027.1 GCA_002436505.1 Bacteroidetes bacterium UBA6491
TCTCAGACCAGCTTGCCTGCGGATGATCAAGCTGATTCACCGCCAGCACTGCGGGTTTCCGCATCCTGTCAATGTAGTGCCACAATACCTCGGTACTTACCTCCACCCCTTTCTGAGCATTGATCAATAACACGGTTGTCTCTGCGATACGGATAGATTTCAACATTTCCCCGATAAAATCATCCACACCCGGAGCATCAAGAACATTGATCTTGTAGTGCCTCCAATCCATATGAAGTTGAGTAGTATATACTGAAATGCCTTTCGCTTTTTCTACATCATGATAATCTGAAACAGTGGAACCTGCTTCAATTGTCCCGAGACGTGTTGTTTGCCCTGCCTCATAATGCATAGCCTCTGCAAGGGTCGTCATGCCACTCTTCGATGCCCCTACCAAAGCTATATTTTTGATATGTTTCTCGTCGTACGTTTCCATAAAATAAGATTTATATAGTTGAAATTTACATTAATTTACCTACCGGCGCAAGGTATTCAGAACTTCTTGAACATGAATTAACCATTTTCATATCACATTATGACATAGGTCAGTTTCTAAAAACTATTATTTAAAACAAAACTGTCCAGTCCAATCACCTGAACATGAATCTGTATTCACTGCAGTCCTTACCTGTCAACATTTGTCAATAATGTGCTGCCGTCTATATTGCCTCTATTGTCGTAGGTCTCAGATTTTACCATTCCATAGGAAGCATTGTACCATTCTTTTGATTTAGTTTGAGAACTGGTGTATTTATTCTTCGCTGTGATGGTTTGCTCAAGCACAAAGCAGTCAAAGGTTCCCGCTTCAGTAGTGACGGACTCTTTCGTAACAATTTTCCGCTCAGAAACAGTAATTGTCATATCCATTACAGCCATGCCATTTATCGAAGATGACAAATTGGTCTGTGCATTGGGCAAAATCTGACCAATTTCGGGGTTGACGGGAATTTCCATATTCTCGGAGGTTATTTCCACATCCATACCTTCGATCTGTTGCATCATCCCCTGCAAGAATTTATCCATGCTGAAATACAGGTTTCCAGATACGCATGCCATTTCCAAAGACATAATGTAGTCGTTCGCACCTTTATCGTCATTTAATCTCGTCGTCACGCTTAAGAACAGGCTATCCCCGGAAACTCTTTTGTCATTTACCTTGTAATCGACACTGCTTTCTTTTTTACCCTTCTTGTTGAAATTCGTGTAGGTCCATGAATCTCCCGTGTTGTATTCATCAATAAAACCGCAATCCTGAGAAAATGAATTCTGAAATGCAAGAAGTAAGCAAATAGAAAAGATAAATGGTCTCATAACGGTTTCAATTAGTTAAGCAAGATACACTTCCTGTAATAAATACAGTTCCGTTCTTAGATCAACATACCGAAACCAGACACTTTACAGGTGCAAATATCTAATAAACAAATACTTACACTTAATAGGTCATTATACAAACTTTAAACAATTTCCTTGATCCCGTTTTAATCTTCTCCGTATTTTTCAAGTATCAGATCGACACCTTCCGGATCAAGATCTCCGTTCTCATCAATAGCGATATTGGCATAGAGCACCTGTAACAGGAGCTTTATATCTGCAGGCATTTTAACTGTTTTGTTCTCGCCCAGGAACACCACCCTGTACCAGTTTGAAACGTTCCTCTCCCCATCTATCCATTGCACGTAGTTCTCTTTTCTTATAGAAATTATTCGTTCATTATCAAGATTGTTGATATGGCAAATTGCATTGTTTGTTCCCATGCGAATCCTTGAACAACCGTCGAGATTAACATAGGGCTTTCCGTTGACAGAAACTTCGTCCTTTTTGATCTTCATGTCACGTATATAAACCGCAGGATTCCAGTACGAAAACGGATTGCCATAGGAAGCGACAACTTCCTTTACCTTATCCATGACCAGTTCACCTTCCGGAGACACCACATTGTGATCAAATAAAATCCTGATCAGGCCATTTATGCCTTTATCAATTTCAATTGATTCATCCAACGTGGGGTCTTCATTTAGAAAAACGACCCGTTTCCAAGACACATTGGTGGTGCTATTGTTATCCTGTCTTTGGCTAATGCTGTGCCACTCCACTTTGATGATCTCCTTCCCCGCCAGGTTACTCAGATAACATTCTTTATTGCTCAGCTTGATCTTATCACATTTCCCTGACATGAGGTAAACAGAATCATTGACATATACAATTCCATCTTTGATCTTCACTTTGGTCCTGTCTGGAGCTGTAAATCCTGAAATAAAGGCAGTTAGTATAATTAAAATGACGATTGTGGGGTGAAAATTTCCTTTAAAACACATCAGAACATCTTTTGTCAATTTTAACTTCAAATGGCATTCTGCTACCCCTACGCCATATATGGAAGAGGGAATATATGCCATTCAGAATGGGTTCAATATAGAAATAGGCCAGACACGTTCATTCTATCCTGTTTTCAGGTTTCAATATCATTATCGTATCCATAAATCCTCCCATGTCAATGAATTCATTCAGAGCCGCTGCATTTATATCTGCTTTTATAAATCTGTTCTCCTTATAGAACTTGTTATCCTGCAGTTCAAATTCACTGCCCTGAATGTTTTGCCATCGCAGTTGCGTTGAATCAATACCGGTAGCATTGCTTAACAGACCAAGTTCATGCTCAAAGTGCTTCCGACTAACCTCACGACAAACGATCGTTCCGTCTTTCATACGTTCAATCAGGTATAGATTCCACCATTCTTCGTGATCCGAATTTGTATAACTGAGAATAAAACGATTTTTTGTCAGACGTCTAAGAACAGCAGAATCATCCAGATCAACCCTTTTAACGTCATGTATCTGAACAAACATTGAATCTGACCTGATGATAAACGGGTAACCTTCCGTAGAATCTTCACTCATATCATATATCAGTCCATTTCTTATTACAAGACCGGAATCAGAGTCAATGTACTCTCTCGATAGATAGTATTCACTAGTATTACTTTCTTGATAAAACTTCTTTGATACAATTATGGTATCAAACTTCTCAAAATAAGCACCGCCGTATTTACCTCCTCCATTGACCCACATCCCTTGAATTTTGCCCGGAAATTTTTTAAGGTTGGCCTTATCGACGGGTTGAGGCTGAGTAAAATAAACACCGCCACAAGATGAAAATATAATAGAAAATAGCGCTACTAAGATTAACAGACCGTTATTGACCTTCGGTCGCAACCATGATCCTATCTTTATTAAATTGATCATCAATCCCTAATAAAGAGCAACGATTATAAATCGCGCTGTTAGAAAATTGCCATGTATGACCAGAGAATGATTCAATGAGTCATTTACCATAGCCAACCATAAAGGTATTCAAATATTGGTTTAAATTGTTATATTCGGCTTTATCAAAGGTAATTTAGACTAATTCTATGGCATGGTGGAAGAACTTTGAACAACTTTACCCCATTCTATGGCTGTATCAAAAGCTAAAAAACAAAGCGACAATGTTGATATACTTCAAAATGAGCTGCTTAAGCTTAATAATGAAGCATGGAAATGTCATGTAAACCAACCCAGCAAGGCATTTGAACTTGCTTCAAAAGCGGAAAAAATTGCCCAGAAAACAGGAAATAAGTCCGGTCTTGCCCAGGCCTTTCTTAACAAAGGAGTAAGCAGTCGTTACCTTTCAAAGCTTGAAGATGCTGTTGTGTATTGCAGTGATGCCAAACAGCTGTTCATTGATCTTGACGACAGGTCAGGGGAGGCATCTGCGTCTGTATCATTGGCTGCGATGTACTATTACATGGGAGACTATGAAAAAGCCACCGATTTCTTTAGTAAAAGTTTAAATCTGTACCGTGAACTTGACGATGATTTTGGCAAGGCCACCTCTTTGAATGGATTAGGCTACATAGTCGGTTTATCAGGAGACGAGAAAAATAGCCTGGCTTTTCTTCATGAAGCACTGACGCTTTCTGACAAGGTAGATGACGGAATTCTCAAGGCAAAGATCCTGGACAGCACAGCCTTTGTTTATTTTCATTTTCAACGATTGGATAAAGCGCTGGAATACTATAAAAAGTGTTATGCTTTCACTAAAGAAGAAAAAGACTATGTGCACCAGTCTTATGCTCTTTCAGGGATGGCAGACATTTTTGCGAACCGGAAGAAATTTGACAAAGCAAAAAAGTTCTATACTGAAGCCCTTGAGATAAGGGATAAGATCGGATATAAAGTAGGGAAAGCCGAAACCCTTCTTCACCTCGGCAAATTGCTTTTTGAAACAGGAGATCATAAAACAGCGGAAAAGCATTTTCTTGATTCACTGAAAGTTGCAAACTCGATCAAGGCTAAAGCTCAGATCTACCAGGCACACAAAGAACTTGCAGGCCTATATGAATTCCATGAGGACATGAAGAACTTTGTCCATCATTTCAAACTGTACTTTGAATTCAAATCAGAAGTTTTCAAGGAAGAACTTGAGAATAAGCAGAAGACAGTTAACCTTCAGTATGAGATGGACAAATTAAAGCGTGAATCGGAACTAAATCACCTGACTAACGTAGTACTGAAGGAAAAGAACGCAGAGCTTGAACAATCCTACGATAACCTGAACATGCTCAGCCAGATGGGCAAGGAGATCACATCATCTCTCCAACTGGATCAGATATTGAACACGGTTTATGAGAAAGTGAATAAGATGATGGATGCCAGTATTTTCGGCATCGGAATTTATGATAAAGAAAATGCGTTGATCCATTATCAGCTTGCGATGGCAAATGGGGTAAAATACCAACCGTATACCAGGACCATGGAGGATAAAAATCAGTTTCCTGTATGGTGTGTTGAGAATAAAAAGGAGGTTTTTATCAATGATATCAGGAATGAGTATAAGAATTATCTGAGTGAGTATGCTATTGAGGATGAATCAAAACATAAGCTTGAGGACGGAACAAAAGCTTCCTTTCCTATTTCAATGATCTATCTTCCTTTGATCAGCAAAGAAGGCATTATCGGCCTGATAACGGTCCAAAGTCATAAAAAGGACGCGTATACGGAGAATCACCTGAATATACTCAGAACTCTTGCCTCCCACGCTTCAGCTGCGCTGTCAAATGCAACATCGTATGAGGCATTGCAACACACACTTGACGATCTGAAAGTAGCACACGAGCAACTGGTTCAGGCCGAAAAACTAGCTTCACTTGGCCAGTTGACGGCCGGGATCGCGCACGAGATAAAGAACCCGTTGAATTTCGTTAATAATTTTGCCGAATTATCCATTGAACTTATCGACGAACTAAAAGACACCACCGATCCGGAGGAGGTCGATGCCATAATGCGTGATATCAAAGGCAACCTTTCAAAGATCTATCAGCACGGAAAAAGAGCGGACGGTATTGTCAAAAGCATGTTGCAGCACAGCAGAAGCAGTAAAGGTGAGAAACAGCCAACAGATATCAATCGGTTGTGCCAGGAATATTTCAACCTTGCCTACCATGGTATGAGGGCAAATATTAAAAATTTCAATTGTAACATGGTAGAGGAGTACGACAGCAATCTTAAGCAGGTTTCTTTGATCCAGCAGGATATCAGTCGTGTGCTGCTTAACCTGATCAACAATGCATTTTATGC
>DJML01000043.1 GCA_002436505.1 Bacteroidetes bacterium UBA6491
CCGGAAATATTCACCACATCGTCGATGCGGCCCATGATCCAGAAATAACCGTCTTCATCGCGGAGCGCTGAATCTCCAGCAAGGTAATAGTTACCATTGCCGATATCCTCTGGAAAATATGCCTTCTTGAAGCGTTCGGGATCTTTCCACAGGGTACGGATTTGTGACGGAAACGGTTTTTTGATAACCAGAAAACCGCCTTTTCCATTGTCAACATCATGGCCGGCTTCATCCACGATAGCTGCAAAAATTCCCGGTAATGGTAATGTGCATGAGCCGGGCTTGAGCGCTACCGCTCCAGGGAGCGGTGCAATCATATGGCTGCCTGTTTCTGTTTGCCACCATGTGTCGACAATGGGGCATTTCTCTTTGCCTACATTTTTGTAGTACCATTCCCAGGCCTCTTCATTGATCGGCTCCCCAACAGTCCCAAGCAATTTCAGGGATTCAAGGTTACTCGACAATACAAATTCCTTTCCATATCCCATCAGCGATCGTATGGCCGTGGGTGCTGTGTAGAACTGGTTTACTTTGTGTTTCTCACAAATCTGCCAGAATCTTCCTGCATCCGGATACGTCGGAATTCCTTCGAACATGAGTGTAGTCGCACCGGATAGCAATGGGCCATATACGATGTAGCTGTGGCCGGTTATCCAACCTATGTCAGCGGTACACCAGTAAATGTCTCCTGGTTCGTATTGAAATACATTTTGAAAGGTGTATGCCGTGTACACCATGTAGCCGCCATGCGTATGAACTACACCTTTAGGCTTGCCTGTTGAACCAGAAGTGTAAAGAATGAAAAGCATGTCCTCAGAATCCATTATCTCTGCCGGGCATTCTTCTGACTTGCCTTTGATGGCATCATGCCACCAGATATCCCTGCCTTCTTTCATATCTGGTTCACTGCCCATGCATTGATATACGATAACCTTTTCTACACTAGGACAAGAGATAAGTGCTTTGTCAACGAGGCTTTTAAGTGACACGTGTTTGCTGCCTCTGTTGGTGCCGTCAGATGTCAGCACCATCTTAGCCTGGGCATCATTTACACGATCTGCCACCGCCATTGCACTGAATCCGGCGAATACGACCGAATGAATCGCACCTATCCGTGCACAGGCAAGAACTGCAATGGCGAGTTCCGGGACCATGGGCATATAGATGACAATCCGGTCCCCTTTGGTTATTCCCTGTGCCTTGAGTGCATTGCTGAACTGACATACTTTTTTGTAGAGTTGACGGTACGTAAATGATACCGTATCATCAGTCGGTTCGTTCGGTTCCCATAACAATGCAGTCTGATCTCCGCGCTCAGAAAGGTGCCGGTCAAGTGCATTCTCTGTTATATTCAGTTTTCCATTGATGAAGTACCTGAATTTTGGCTCGTCAAAATTCCATTCGCTTACCTTTTCATAAGGAGCCCTCCAGTAGAAAGTCTTAGCGATACCATCCCAAAATTTATCCGGGTCTTCAATGCTTCTTCTATAGCTTTCTTTATATTCTTCAAAGGTCCTGATCCGTAAGTTCATAGTACGACAATTAATTGTACGTTATAGGCAGTTGGCTTTAAACAAATATAGAACTAGTCGCTTTTCGAAAAAACGATTGTCAAGAAAGAATCCGGAAAAAAGATCAGCTTAAGATCAATGAAAACTTGCAACCGCAAGAACAATGATGGTCAGGCCAACCAGCATTGATATCGGTCCAAGTGTCTTTAGTCTTCGGACAAGAGCAGGGTCTCCGGTCGCTTTTGCTTTTTTTGCTGTTCTCGTGACAACAATAATGAGAACGATAAGAACCAGTACCAACGTCAGCTTAGCCATCAATGCAGGCATTTCACCCATCTGATCCCAGTATTCCGAGACCATGTATCCGCCGGATAAAACGAGTAATGTGATCCCGATGTGTCCCATACGGCTTAGAATGAAGGCGTTACCCTGAAATTTCATTGCGTCCTGAGGCTCCATCTTTGATGCTGCCATGCCGATAAAAATAAAGGCAATGCTGGTACCAACGCCCATAGCGAGGCCAATGAAATGGACGATTAACATAATGTCTTTAATGCTCATATTTAACTGCTTTATAAATGTTAAAGGTAGGTAAAAAATAGATATTGAGCAGGTTAGGATATTTGCCCTATACAGGGATATGTTTATTTATCTGCACAGCAATCCTAAATAAACTTAGCACTTTGTCCAGCCAAGAAGCTATTTTTGTCTCCAATGATCGTTCGAAGTAAATCGCCGTTACGATTGGGTCTTGCCGGCGGAGGAACAGATGTGAGCCCATATTCTGACCTGCATGGCGGCTCAATTCTTAATGCAACAATTAATTTGTACGCACATGCGACCATTGAACCTCTGGAGGGAGGCGAAATTGAATTCGTAGCAATAGATCAGGACGAGAAATTGTCGTTTTCTTCTGTTGCTGAACTACCTGTTGACGGGAAATTGGATCTGTTGAAAGGGGTTTACAATTACGTGGTCCGAAATTTTACAAAAAAACCTTTGAGTTTCAGGCTTACCACTTTTGTAGATGCACCTCCCGGATCAGGTCTTGGATCTTCATCCACTTTGGTAGTTACTATTTTAGGAGCTTTTGCCGAATGGCTGCAACTGCCTTTGGGCGAATACGATGTGGCGCATATGGCTTACGAAATTGAACGGATAGATCTTGGGCTGGAAGGCGGGAAACAGGACCAGTATGCCGCTACCTTTGGAGGATTCAATTTTATGGAATTCTCCGGCAACGATAAAGTGGTGGTAAACCCCTTAAGGGTGCGCAAGAAATTCGCGACCGAACTGATGAACAACCTGATCCTCTGTTATACCGGCACAAGCCGCGAATCGGCACAAATCATTAAAACCCAGACTGCAAATATTGAGGCTAGATCGAAGGAGGCACTGGAAGCGACACATAAGGTGAAAGAGCAGTCAGTTCGTATGAAGGAGGCACTGCTTACCGGGCGCCTGGATCAGATCGGTCAGATACTTAATGACAGTTGGAACTCAAAGAAACAAATGGCTTCAGGTATAACGAACCCACAGATCGATAAGATCTATGATACCGCCATGATGGCCGGTGCAACGGGAGGGAAGATATCCGGAGCAGGCGGTGGAGGATATATGTTCTTTTATTGCCCGCTTAACACAAGATATGCTGTTCTTAAAGCTCTTGAAGGCATTGGGGTGAAAGAACAGATCTACGAGTTCACCGAAACAGGACTTTATTCTTATACCATCCAATGATAGATCAGGCGATCATACTGGCCGGCGGAAAGGGGACAAGATTGCAAAGCGTTGTCAGGGATGTACCTAAAGTTATGGCAGAGGTCGCGGGGAAGCCTTTCCTGACCTATATACTCGATGAACTCGTGCGTTTCAATGTCACAGACGTTGTCCTCTCCGTTGGGTACAAACACGAAACGATCATGGACTATTTCAAGGAACGGTACCGCTCGCTAAAACTGACCTATGCGATCGAAAGTTCTCCTCTGGGAACAGGTGGTGGTATTAAATATGCGTCAGGTTTTCTTTCTGATGAACCTTTCCTCTTGATAAATGGGGATACCTTATACAAAATGGATCTCGAGGAATTCAGTAATTTTCATTTTTCAAAACATGCTGATATCTCTGTTGCACTGAAACAAATGAAGAACCCGGATCGCTATGGTACGGTAACCACCGATGAAGACAGAATAACTGGGTTTAAGGAAAAACGAACTGGATTGAGCAGTGGATGGATAAACGCCGGCACTTATATCCTGAGCAGATCAGTGTTTAATGAAATCGAGGAGGATGTTTTTTCTTTTGAAGAAAGGATCTTTGAAAAAGGAATAAACTCGTACGTTATAAATGGCTGGAAAACAGATGGTTACTTTATAGATATTGGCATTCCTGAAGATTATAAGAAAGCAAATGAAGATATCAAAGAAGCTGGGGATTGATAATAAATGGGCCATTTTTCTGGATCGCGATGGTGTGATCA
>DJML01000059.1 GCA_002436505.1 Bacteroidetes bacterium UBA6491
AGCAGATGAAATGCTGAACATGGGCTTTAAAGAAGAGATCGATGAGATCCTCCAGTTTACTTCTCCTGAAACACTTACGTGGTTGTTCTCAGCTACCATGCCGGACTCAATTCGTAAGATCGTTGCTGATTACATGGTTGACCCGGTAGAAGTAAGGGTGAGCAAAAAAAACGAGGTAAATAAGGATATTGATCATCAGTATACAATAATTACAAGGGCAAATAAAACAGAGGCACTTACACGGTTTATTGACCATGAGCCGGAGATAAGAGGCGTGGTTTTCTGCAGGACAAAAAGAGAGACCCAGAATCTCTCCGAAGAATTATTCAAGCGTAACTATAAAGTGGATGCTTTGCACGGAGATCTCTCCCAGCCACAGCGTGACCGTGTGATGAGAAGATTCAAGAACGGAGATCTTCAGGTTCTGATAGCTACTGATGTGGCGGCAAGAGGAATCGATGTGAATGATCTTACGCACGTGTTCCATTTCTCCTTACCAGACGATGGTGCATATTATACACATAGAAGCGGAAGAACGGCAAGGGCAGGAAAAAAAGGAATATCTATCGCATTTATAAATGGCAGGGAAAAAAGAAGGATCAGTGACCTTCAGAGAGAACTGTCTATTGAGTTTACGAAAGTTCCTATTCCTAATATTGAGCACATTGAAGGCAAACGAATTGAAACATGGTGCCACGACGTGCTGAATACAAGAACCAAAGGTAGACTGTCAGATGAAATTATTGAGAGCATCAACCTCCTTTTCGGTAACCTTTCCAAGGAAGAACTGATCGCAAAATTTGCCATACAGGAACTTGATAAACTGAGATGGGGAACAACAGACGACCTTAACAAGGATGTTGATGAAGATGTCCCTCATTACTCCAGCCAATCACGTAAAAAGAATAAAAAACGATATGGGAAACCTGGCCAGGGTAAGAATTTTATGAACGGGCATCACCATACAAGACCAAACAAGAAAAAGAAAAGGCAATCCAGCAATTGATATATGGTGGATTAAATAGGTTCCGACCTGGAATTTATCTTTAATTCGGATCATATGATGTTGTTGTTTGATGAAAAAAATTGATACATTTGCAAAAAATTTCACAAAATGGCGGTTACAAGACTGGAAAGAAAGGCAAGAAGAAATAAAACACGAGCTAAGGTGAGAGTTCAGACTATTAAGAGGAATCTTAACCGTGTTTTCGTGAAATCACCTTACAAAGAAGAATCAGGTGTCGTGATTGAAGTAGAGGATGTTTTTAAATCTGTTGAGGAGAACAATAAAAATTTACCTGTTAAAAGTGCTCCTGTTGCTAAAGAAACTACTGTCGAAAAAGTAGAAGAAACAGCAGAGGTAACACCAGAGGTAAAAGAAGTGAAGGCGAAAAAGCCTGCAACTAAAAAACCTGCAACTAAAAAAGAAACAAAGGACAAACCTGAAGCAAAGAAACCTGCAGCAAAGAAGGCAGCTGCTAAAAAGCCGGCTGCTAAAAAAGCAGCACCTAAGAAAACTGCAACGACCAAAGGTTCAAAAGCAGAAGGATAATCCAAGATATATAGAATACACCAAGGGCCGCATGTTAAAATGTGGCCCTTTTTTTTGGCCATATTTTCTCATTCCCTCGATTCATTGAAGAAATTCCGGGCACTTTAGATAAATAAATCTAAACAAGCTTAGTTTTGGTAAATTATCCTGCCGCGAAATATTCGTTGTTGTTTGGAGTTATTATTAGGACATTTCACTTATATGATATCTTACCGATCGATCTTTCGACTCACTCTTTCTGTGTTTCTATTTTCTCTTAGTTCAGCAGCATTTGGTCAGAAGTACCCTTCTTTGCTATGGGAAGTTACAGGAAACGGACTTCAGAAGCCGTCTTACCTCTATGGAACCATGCACGTGAGCAACAAGATCGCCTTTTACCTGGGAGATCCATTTTTTGACGCCCTTGAGAATGCTGAAATGGTTGCACTTGAGCTTGAACCGGAGAAATGGTTTGACGAAGTATTGAGCGATAAGAACCAATACAAGAGAAATGTATCTGATTACGGCGGCGGATATGGCGAATGGAACATCTTCAAGGGAATTTTTAACATGGATCTTAATGTGAACAATACATTAAAGATGTTGTACATGCAGGATCCAATGACATATAACACGCTACTTTTCAGGCTCTACGAACCAAGCGGAAATTTTGAAGAGGAAACCTGGCTCGATATGTATATCTACCAGTCTGCTAGAAAATTAGGAAAAAAGACAGTTGGGCTGGAATCTTACGAAATGGCGAACAACATGATGGATAGGGCCAATAAGGAGATCAGTGAAGAAGACGAAAGTAAACGGAAGAAACGAAAACAGTTAAGCTATACCGAGAGGCAAGAAGTTTCTCTTAAAATTGAGGATGCTTACCGTAAGGCAAATCTTGATGTTCTTGACTCACTCAATGCACTCATGTCACATCCTTCCTTTACCAAATATATTCTCTATGAGCGCAACAAGAATTTCGTAAAGGGGTTGGATACACTGATGCGTAAGCAGTCGGTGTTCGCAGGATTCGGTGCGGCTCATCTTCCGGGAGAGAAGGGATGCGTTGAACTTTTAAGGGAATTGGGATATACCGTCAAACCCATGTCTTTAGGTAAAAGGAACGCTAAAAAAAGACAGAAGCTTGAGGATATGATCCTCAAAAGGAAAGTACAGCGATTTACAATTCCTGACGGTTCAATTTCATTTGAGATCCCTGGAACGGCTTATGCGCTGGGAGGAGGGTTTCAGGCAGGTAATTTGCTTGCTATGGATATTCCAAATGGCACCAATTTCCTTATAAACAGGATACCTTCCCGATCATCATTTGTCGGAATGACTCCGGAAGCACAACTAAAGAGCCTGGATTCTATCCTTTATGAGGTGATCCCCGGTGAAATTGTCAGTAAAAAGGTCATTTTGGTATCCGGACACCCGGCCCTCGACATTACGAATAAAACAAGAAGAGGGGATATCCACCGTTCTCAGATCATTTTTCTGCAGGATGAGATCGTCATGATCCGCTTATCTGCTTCAGGTGACAAGATCCGTCGTGGCCTTGCAGGTTATTTCTTTTCTTCTATCCAAATAAATATCGATGAGCCGGGTAAATGGAGAACAATAGAGTCGAAAGATGGATCCTTTTCCTACGAAGCCCCCGCAAGAGCGGTGTCGTACAGTAAGAACCAAAGCGATATGCACCTGAGAAACGTTTATGAATACGTGGTGGCCGGGAATGGGGATGTGTTCGCAACTTACAGGATCGCCACAGATGAATCAGGCTATCTTGAAGAAGATCCGTATACTTTTTCTCTTCTGGCAAATGCTATTGAAGAGGACCTGGACATTGAAATAACCCATAGTTCCCTGATCCAGGACGGAGCATTCAGGCAAAGAACAGTCTATGAGCCATATAAAGGAAGAAAAGTGTTTGCATTGTTCAGGACAAATGCGCTCTCTCATTATGCATTTATAGCATATACTAACGATTCACTGAGTGCAGACAGATTTTTCAACAGTGTTCAGATCAAAAACTCAACCTTTGGTTCGTTGTATGAAATGATCGATTCTGCCACATTTTTCAGATCCCGGGTACCATGGGAGGTGGAGAATAAAAAACAACCGCCCAGAAGTTATTATTCTTCGTTCGGATCTCAGAATGAGGATGAAAATCCAGCAGAAAGCTACGAAAAGTACAAAACGGTCTATCCGCCATTTTCAACTGACAGGATACATATCACCTACGAAAGATTCAACAGGTATGATTATGTACATGACACGTCGGTGTTTTTAAAAATGATTGAAAAAGAGATAACACATGGTCATGATGAACACATTGAATCGAAGAAAATTGTCTGGGATCCTGCAGGACTAAAGGCAGATTACCATACTTCGGATACTTTTACCTCAAGAAGGTATCATTACCGGATCCTCTGGCAGCGTAGAAGTATGCACAGGATAAAGACTACGTATGATGTTTCCCTTGGAGAAGGACCTGTAACACTGGCCTTCCTTGAGCATTTTGAACCGCTGGAGGATACATTGTCAATCGGTTCGTATTTGGAAAGCCCGCTGAGTCAATTGAAAAGAGACGTCATCAGCAACGATACGATCGTATTCGAAGGAGCCAACGATTTTATTGAAACGGCCTACAGGCAGTATAAGGATAAAGAAGTGCTCGATCTGTTCACCATGTTAAAGGATACCACGCCCGTTCTTGCGAAAAAAGAAGACAAGGATATTTACAGCAATTACTTTGTGGCCATTCAATACCTTGACCATTCAAAGGAGCATCTTGACAGGCTGGCAATGGAGTATAAGGAAAGCAGCGACAGCTCCTTAAGACAAATGGAGATACTGGTGACCCTTTTGAAAATGAATCGAAAGGAAAGTCACCTGCTGGCAAAAAAGCTTCTGCTCAATGAAGCGCCGATAGGAGTGAAGGTCGAATTATCCCATCCGCTGGTGACCAATCTGATGGATTCATTGAAACTCGCCCGATTGTTCTTTCCGGAAATCCTGGAACTTACAGCATATTTTGAATACGAATCAGTGGTTGTCAGAGTTCTGGCCGAAATGATGGACAGCAATGCCCTGGATCATACATCTTATGCGCCTTATCTCCCTTATCTGGTACGTGAAGCGAAAGTACAGTTCAGACGGTTTAGTTCTTCCACACAAGAAGAGCCGGATGCTAATAGAGCCTGGAAAGAGGACGACTGGAAATACCTGGGGGATCAGATGATGCCTGCCTACTGGAAATTACTGTACCCGTTCAGGAAAAAGCCTGAAGTATCGGAAATCTTTAAAAGTGCCGGAAGCTCCTCCAAGCGGCATGTGCGTGAGATCTATGCCCGTTTCCTGGCAACAGAGGATGTAAAAGTAAGTGACAAAGAATGTGAGTACCTCACTTCCGGCCTTGCACCGCTTTACCGTTATTCGATGTTGAAGGATGTGCAAAGGCTTGATCTGTTAAAGGACACAAATTGGGTCAGCCTGTACATTGCAGATCAGATCAGATCGCTGGGTTCTGACTTTAACGATTATAACTGGGAACCGATCCATATCGATTCGATGAAATGGGTGAAGAGCCAAGAAGATTCCATCAGACGTGTGCATTACACCACGTACTACCTGAAATTTAAAAGAACAGTCGACAACAAAACCAGCACCAGGTATGCTATTGTAATGGTTAAGAAAACAGACGATAATTATCCGCCATTTGAATACCTTTCAGAATCAGCTGAAATTGAAATTGACCAGACCGAGGATGAGCTCTTTAAAGATCTGAGGAATTCCCTGATCGCGGAATACAGGGACAATGATTACCCGATGTATACGGACAGAAATATTCGTTTCGATTTTATGTATTATCTAAGGTAGCTATTGCACCTTTACCCGTGAAATACCCGAAGGGATGTTTGAAATACCGTCTGGTCCTCTTAAAACCAGGTTGTTAAGAAGGATGATGTCGCCACTTTTGGCATTGGAAAGAATTTGTCTAGCCTCACGGTTCAATTCAGGCCCTTTATGATGTATGGGTGGGGTAATTGATGTGTGATCGTTATAGATCAGACTCAGGTCAAATTCAATGACACCGTATTGTTTATTCTCTTCACCCGTATTCTGGTCTTTCAGCAAGATCTTGTCTAACGCCTTAAGGTCATTGGCAGGAACCACCGCCTCATACTTCAGGTCACCAAGGGCAATTAAAGGAAGGTCAATGTCCTTTACCAGGAATTCTTTTTCCGCGATCTTGACCAAACCATAAGGCATCCGTGTATAGATCTGAACTTTGGTCAATTTCTTCTCATCCACCCTGACGAAGAAATTAGCACCTCGTTTAAAAACCTGGCCGTTGTTGGTACGGGCAATAAGATTTCTGGTATCTTCAAATTCTGAGGTCTGAATTCTTAGTGCATTCTCAATGCCAACATACAGTGTTCCATACTTTTCGTTCTGGATAACGGGCTCTACGTCGATAACGCTGAAAGATTTTAACGTTGTGAATTGCTGATTGGAGAATTGTATTGAATAGGTGCCTTTTCTTTCCGGGATATAGATGAAGTCACCGGGGCGATGTAGCACGTACTCTGTGAAACCGTACTGGTTGTTCACTTTTACGATGACCTTCTCGGTATAGATGGAATCAAAATATATCTTGAATCTCAATGGTCTGCCGGCAGGATAAATGCTGTCGGTCAATGACTGAACATGCAGATAGGCGTTGCTTTCTCGTTTCTTTTTACGGAGTTGCGACAGCAGTTCGGCTACCTCTAACTGGCCGAAGAAATCCTTGATGGCAGTTCGTTCCCGGATATTCTTGTCCGCTGATTCCAGGATGGTCCTTACATCAAAAGGAAGCCTGTCAGCATGAAGCCTGAATGCTTCCCGAATGATCTGTTCAATGGTAAAGCTTTTGGTATGCTCGATTTGAGCTTCAAAATGTGACAAATTCAGCAATGTGATGTTTAACGGTGTTTTGGAGAAAAAAAACGTTTCCGGGGCCGACTTTTTACCATTTGAACGAACGATCATATCGGGCAATGGTAGGATCGTGTCCAGTTGGTCTAAAGCATCCAACGGCAGAAATGACCTTATGTCCGTTTTGAAAGCAGCGAGCCTGTCCATCAGAGAGTCCGCCAGTTTCTTGTCGATCATAATGTCATTAGGGATCTCTTCCCTTTTACCCCTCTTCAGGTATCCGTTCTTATCGATCTCATCCGAACGGATGAGCCTGTTTCTTATTTCTTCGATGTAATCCAATATCTCTACTGTCTTATCTTCAACAGCGATCATTCGCCCTTTGGTCTCGTTGTAAACAAACTCGTCATTTTCCAGGAATTTCAGAAACATCAGGTTGGCCCTCGACTGATGCTTTTCTGTTTCGGTGATCATTTTCTGCATCGTCCTTTCGGAATGCATGACCGTATCAACAAAGTCGGAAGGGATGAAAGAGAACAACAGGGCAAGCACCACAAGATACATAAGGCTTATTGCCTTTTGTCTTAATTCGCCGCTGTCGTTTGATGAGAACATAATGATCAGAATTTGTATTTCTCAAATTCCTGCAGTTTTTCGTTAGCTGCAGCAATCTTTATTTTCAGACTGTTCACTTCCTGCTGGTATTCCAGCGTAGCCTGCGTCACTCCGTCGTAATTCTTTTCTAGGGTCTCTACCGTTTTTGTGAGTCGTTGTGTAGCCTCATTCAATTTGGCCACTGTATCATTCATCTGCACGATCGATTCGATGATCTGTTGAACCTGCTGATGCTGGGCGGTTTGCACTTCACCCATGGTGATGTCATATCTTTCGGATGTTTCTTTAAGTTGAGGGAATACCCGTTCCCAGGGGTAGGATCGTCGGACGCCGACTTTCTGTACACCGGAAATGATGAAGATCAACGCTTCTCCTACCAGTCCTATGATAAAAAGAGTGTCTGCCGCTCTCCAACCCAGGAACTTGAAAAGTGCAGCGATAAGAATGATGGCCGCACCAAGGCCATAGAAAAAATTCAATAAGTCAAATCTCCGGGGTGGTTGCATATGCGAGCGGTACTACCTGATTATCAGACCAAAATATGTACCAAATAAGGATTAGGAGAAGTAAATGAATCTTGATTGTGGAAAACTCATGAGATAAATCAACTAAGCATCTAACTTTTAGAATTTTAGTTGTGCAAAAAAATGATCCCCTCAGCAAATGAGAGGATCGCTGGAATTGATTTCTTTATTCTCAAAAATGGAAACGAGTCCCATTTGTGGAGCTACTCTCCAAGAAATGGATACCTGTAATCTTTAGGAGGTAAAAACGTCTCCTTGATCGTTCTCATACTGACCCATCTCATCAGGTTTGCTTTTGCCCCTGCTTTGTCATTGGTGCCGGATCCTCTGGCTCCTCCGAAAGGTTGCTGACCAACCACTGCTCCCGTAGGTTTGTCGTTGATATAGAAATTACCTGCTGCATTTTCCAGTTTGCGGGTAGCCATGTTTGCTGCATACCTGTCGGTACTTATGATACTGCCGGTAAGGGCATATTCTGATGTCTTGTCAAGAATGTCCAGGGTCTCTTCAAACTTGTTGTCCTCATAGATATAGATCGTGAGCACCGGGCCGAAGATCTCTTCACACATGGTAGTGTATTTCGGGTCGCTGGCAACGATCACTGTAGGTTCAATGAAGTAACCGGTTGATTTGTCGTATTTACCTCCTGCAATGATCTCAGCATCACTGGAATTCTTTGCTGCATCAATGTATTCGGCGATCTTATCAAATGCTTTCTCGTCGATCACAGCATTGATGAAGTTGCCAAAATCTTCCGTCGGGCCAATATTAAAAGAGCCGAGGTCAGCCAGTAATCTTTCTTTTACTGCCGGCCAAAGACTTTTCGGGATATACGCACGGGATGCAGCTGAACATTTTTGTCCCTGGTATTCAAATGCACCTCTGGAAAGAGCGGTAGCTACCACATCAGCGTTGGCACTTTTATGTACCATTACAAAATCTTTCCCTCCAGTTTCTCCCACAATGCGAGGATATGTACGGTATTTGGCAATGTTTTTACCGATCTCCTGCCAAAGATTTCTGAACACTCCGGTCGATCCGGTGAAATGCAATCCTGAGAAATCAGGATGGTTAAAAACAACTTCTCCTGCTACTGGCCCTCTGGCATGAACAAGATTTATCACACCGTCAGGCAGACCTGCTTCTCGATAGATCTCCATTAGAACATTTGCTGCATAGATCTGTCTTTCTGCGGCTTTCCATACCACAACATTTCCCATCATTGCAGGTGCAGTGGTAAGGTTTCCGGCTATGGCCGTAAAATTGAATGGAGTAATGGCGAAAACGAACCCTTCGAGCGGACGATATTCTAAACGATTCCACACGCCCGGGCTATTTTCCGGGGGTTGTTCTTCATAGATCTCTGTCATATACTTCACATTGAAGCGAAGAAAATCTATTAACTCACAGGCAGAGTCGATCTCAGCCTGGTATGCATTTTTGGATTGTCCCAACATTGTCGCAGCATTTAGCTTTGCCCTGTAAGGACCTGCAATAAGGTCTGCAGCCTTAAGAAATACTGCAGCTCGCTGTTCCCATGGCAATGATGCCCACTCTTTTCTTGCTTTCATTGCGGCTTCTATCGCCTGCAGAACGTGGCTCTTATCTGCTAAATTGTATGTGCCAAGAGTATGTTGATGGTCATGAGGTGGATGAAGCGTTTTCTTGTTATCAGTAAAGACAAGCTGATCTCCTATGTAGTTTGGTACATCAACTGTACGTGCTCTCATTGCCGCAAGAGTTTTTTGCAACTCTTCTCTTTCAGGAGAACCTACGGCATAATTTTTTACCGGTTCATTTTTTGGTATGGGTACCTTAAAAAATCCGTTCATTTTATCTGTTTTATTATTTATTGTGACGTTACATCCCTGAAAAAGTTCCAGTTCATTTCATCGGGAACAGGGCAGTGCAAATTTATCCATTCTTTCTTCACCGGGTGCTCAAATTGCAGAGAAAATGCGTGCAGGTAGATGAAGGTCTCCCTTCCTTTTGATGATGAACCGTATTTAAGGTCGCCTGCAATGGGACAACCCATTTTTGCCAACTGCACTCTGATCTGGTGAGGCCTTCCGGTCACCGGTGAGACCCTCAGAAGAAATTTGTGATTTGCTGTATTAATATACTGATAGTCCAGCTCAGCTCTTTTGCTGTTCTTTACTTCATTGTCATTTGCTCTCGCAAGGTTTCTGCTGGTATCTTTCGTAAGGTAGTGGACAAGCTTGTCGGCAAGTTTTTTCGGTTTGCGATCTACCAGGGCAAAATACGTTTTCTTTATTTTTTTGTCCCTGAACTGCTCATTCATTCTTGTAAGTGCCTTGCTGGTACGGGCAAATAGTACCAGTCCGCTTACAGGCCTGTCAAGTCGATGGATCGTTCCCAGGAAAACATCTCCGGGTTTCCTGTATTTGTCTTTGATGTATCTTTTTACCAGTTCGCTAAGTGGCTCATCACCTGTTTCGTCTCCCTGAACCAGCATTCCTGCCGGTTTGCACACAGCAATGAGGTGATTGTCCTCATAGATCACATCTTCTTTTCTTAATTCTTTCATCAAATGATATTCACCTCGGGTTCTAATTGGATGCCAAATTTTTTGTTGACAAGGTCAATCACGCGTAAGGCATGTTCATGGATCTCTTTTCCCGTTGCATTTCCATAGTTCACAATTACAAGGGCCTGATCCTTATGGCACCCTGTTTCTCCAAATCTTTTACCTTTTAGTCCGCATTGTTCAATCATCCAGCCTGCAGGTACTTTAACAAAATTGTCATCCACATTGTAACAAGGCAATTGCGGATACCTGTTATGTAGCTTCTGATAGACCTCCCTCTTGATGACCGGATTCTTGAAAAACGAACCGCTGTTGCCCAGTACCGCGGGATCCGGTAATTTGGACGAACGAATATCGATCACCGCTTCACTTACATCTTTGATCCCGGGATCAATGATGTTCTTTTCCTTTAAAACGGCCGCGATAGCTCCGTAGGAAATATTGGTCTCCGGGCTGCGCTTCAGCTTTAAACGTACGCTGGTTATGATGTATCTGTTCTTCAGATTTCTTTTAAATACACTGTCCCTGTAACCAAATTCGCAGTCTTTCTTTTGAAATGTTTTCCGCTCTAATGTGTCAGTATTAATGGCCGTCAGGGATTCGAAGACGTCTTTTAACTCCACTCCGTATGCGCCGATGTTTTGTATCGGTGCAGCACCTACACGGCCAGGAATAAGCGAAAGATTTTCTATACCCCCGAAACCATGATCTACACAATACATCACAAGATGGTGCCATATTTCCCCGCTTCCTGCCTCCACGACAACAAATTCCTGCGCATCCTCAACTAATTTTATCCCTTTGATCCGGTTAAGAATAACGATGCCTGGATAATCTTTCGTCAATAAAACATTACTGCCGCCACCCAAAACCATATATAGGACACCGGTATTTCTGACCTCTTCCAGTGCATCCTTAAGTTCTTTCTCCGTTTCAACGGTGATCGTTCCCATACACTTAACATCCAACCCAAAAGAGTTATAAGGTTTTAATGATATGTTATCCGAAACTTTCAAGTCTGCAAATATCCGTAAATCAGTCAACAAAGGTTTGATAAATGACGATACGTTATCTAAAAGTCAAAAAGTGGTCAGCACATGCTCATTTGAACGAATATACCTTGGTTCATTAGATCCAATATTTATATTCGTCTCTGACAGAAAAATATGAGATCATTAGTCTTCTTGATAGTAACGTTAGTTGTTGTTTTGTTTGCTTCTTGCGGCAACGAAACAGAAACGCCAAAGAAAAACAATACCAATAACAACACACCGGTTGAATTATGTGATACGCTCGATGCGACCTATGATTCAAATGTTGCCGCGATACTAAAGGCAAACTGCACAGATTGCCATTCTGGAATTTCGCCGGCAGCAAGTATCGACCTGACCAATTACAACAATGCCAAGTTTTATGCGCAAAAGCCGCAGTTCGCAGGAGCGGTGAATCATCAGCAGGGATTTGTACCGATGCCATACGAACTTCCAAAACTTGAGCAGGAAACACTAGATGTTCTCAATTGCTGGATTACAAACGGATTTCCTGAGAACTAGGATACTATCACATTCAATATGTGGTCAGTGCATTATTTTCTTCTAAGCTGAACCATGTGTTTCTGTCGCAACCATTTCGATAACCCGGAATAGTACGCGATCAGATAGCCACGCCTGCCCTCAATAAACCCTCCTTTAAATATGAAGATCCGTGTAAACGTGGTCAAAAATGTAATGGCGCCTTTTACGGTGTTACCTTTCTTTCCGGCATCGATTCTTTTCTGAGCAGCGAGCAACGCATACTTTGCAACAGTGTCCTTGTGCTGCTTAATGCTTGTAATTGAGTGGTGCAGCAATGGCCCATTTAGCTTCCTAGTCTGAACACCTTCTTTCAATACCAGTTTTTCATGAACATAATCTCCTGTCCATTTAGCTTCTCTTTTATTGAAAAGCCTGATCTTCCAGTCAGGATACCACCCACACCGTTTGACCCATTTATCCAGGTAGAGGTTGTGGCGATCCAGCAAATATGCGCCCTTCAGCGTTTTATTACGGAGATCCAGAATGCTTTGCTTCAGCTCATCTGAAAGTTCTTCATCGGCATCAACGGACAAGATGTAGTCGTTTTTGCAAAGCTCATGCCCTTTGTTTTTGGTCCGGGCGTATCCTTCCCATGCTACATTGAACACAACTGCCCCGGCCTCTTCTGAAACAGCCACAGTGTCATCCTCACTGCCTGAATCAAGGACAATGATCTCATCCACCACCTCTTTTAAAGAAGCAATGCATCGGCCGACATTGGCCGCTTCGTTTTTTGTTATGATAAGCGCTGAGATCAATTGATTCTTTTAAAAGTTAAGATATTGGCATTAATGTTTAATCTTCTCCATTAAACCCGGATGGTCGTTGATCAGCATTTCCCGGAGCAGGTTCAGTGAACAGATGCTCGATCGCTCGATTATCATTTGTCTGTCGCCACTGAAACGAAAAACTTTGGTCTTCAGGGTCTCCGGACCTTTGATCGCCATCCATACAGTACCTACCGGTTTGTCTTTTGTTCCGCCTCCAGGGCCGGCAATTCCCGAGATCGCGATGGCATAATCCGCCTGAAATTTTAACCTGGCCGAATGGGCCATTCTTTTCACAACAGCCTCACTTACAGCCCCTTTTTCCCAAAGCAAATCAGAATTAACCTGGAGTTGCGTCGTTTTAACATCATACGAATAGGTTACTATCGAACCGGGGAAATAACTTGATGCCCCTGGAATGGAAGTTAATTTGTGCGAAACGTAACCACCGGTACAGCTTTCAGCTACGGTAACAGTTTTTCCTGTGATCTCCAGCAGTTTACCAACGATCTGTTCCATCCTGAGATCCCCTTGCCAGATAATGTCGGTTCCCATTTCTTCCAACAATAGCTTTTCATACCTGTCCAGCAATTCATTGTCACGTTCAATCGAATTCGACTGCACATTAAGCCTTAATCGTACCAGGTTTAAATGGGGGAGGAAGGCCAGTTTCATTTCTTTCGGCAGGACATCCTCAAATGAATGAAGCCGTTCACTTAGGATAGATTCTGGGATATTGACGGTTATGTAGGATCTTGACATGATCAGTTCCTCCTTAGAGAATGATCTAAACATCGGAAGCACCTCGCTGGTCATTATGGATCTCATTTCTACAGGCACACCCGGCATAGAAATTATAAGCCCGATCTCGTCTTTGAACAACATTCCCGGAGCGGTACCATAGTCATTATTAAGTACTTTGCATTTAGAAGGCACCAGTGCCTGATTATGATTGTCCTCTGTGACCGGTTTTTTTTGAGCATTGAAGTATCGTTCAATTTTCGCTAGTGTTTCTTCGTGAAGGACCAGCCGGTCATTAAAATATCTTGTCAGAACATCCTTGGTCTTATCATCTCTTGTAGGACCTAACCCTCCGGTGATCAATATTGCATCGGTTTCTGCTCTCTCCTCGTCCAGTGTTTTTAAAATAACCCCTTCATCGTCAGGAAGCGTGATCTTCTTGGTTGTTTGAATCCCTATATCATTCAGTTGAGCAGCTATCCATGCTGCATTTGTATCGACCACCTGACCTATCAATAGTTCATCGCCAATTGAGATTATTTTAACTTTCATTGATTTACAGCCCGAATTTAAATGTTGTTTACTAACTTGTTGAGGTTATTTTTAATAATTTCGCGACAATTATTTTCAGAATGAAGAATACAAAGGCCAACAAGATACTGGAAGACCTTGCTGCAGCATCAGCAAAGGAATTCAACGCTGAGAAAATCGTTGAAAAATTGAAAGAGCTCAGAGAACTTGCAAAAGAGGAAAAGGACCCTACGGTCGTAAAGATCCTTCGATTGGCTTATGAATACATCGGGCAGAATGGAAACTTTGATATCGGCCACATTGACGATGAGGAAGGATTGGATATGAGTGAATTCCAATACCTTATGGAGTTGATCATTCATATCGACCGTGAAGTGAACCGGCAGGAGGTGCGTGAGATACGGGATTTGCTGATTGGAGAGCTTTACTGATCATTTAAAGGAATAAACAACATGAACTACGAGCATATAGTAGATTTAAAGGGTAGATCTGAGGCCCTGAGGAGGTACCTTTGACGTCGATCGTAAATTAGCTGAAATAGCAGAAGACGAGATCCGAACACAAGATCCCGGTTTCTGGAATAATCCAAAAGAAGCGGAACAGCATTTAAAGGAGATCAAAAAGAAAAAGATCTGGACGGACGCCTTCAAGGAAATTAATGAGCTGGTTGAAGAAATAGAGGTCCTATGGGAGTTTAAAGAGGCAGGAGAGGCATCCGATAATGAGGTTGAAACAGTCTATAATAAAGCACTTCTAAGAATCGAAGAGCTGGAATTCAAAAACATGTTAAGCGGGGAGGAGGACCAGCTTGACGCCATCATACAGATCAACGCCGGAGCCGGAGGAACAGAGTCAAATGACTGGGCGGGCATGTTGCTGCGCATGTACATCATGTGGGCAGAAAAAAATGGATACAAGGTCAATCTTGTAGATCAGGTGGATGGTGATGTCGCCGGCATTAAATCGGTGTCTATTGAGATCGTGGGAGATTTCGCTTATGGTTATCTCAAAGGGGAGAACGGTGTACACCGCCTTGTACGGATCTCTCCCTTTGATTCAAGTGCAAGAAGGCATACTTCCTTTGCTTCTGTTTATTGCTATCCGGTGGTGGATGATTCAATTCAGGTAGATGTAAAAGATGCTGACATCACCTGGGACACCTACCGGTCCAGCGGAAAAGGAGGGCAAAATGTGAATAAGGTGGAAACGGCAGTGCGGCTGCGCCATGAGCCATCAGGAATTGTAATTGAGTGCCAGCAGGAAAGATCGCAGCTGGCGAACAAGGAAAAGGCCATGAAGATGCTCAGGTCTCAACTGTATGAACTTGAATTAAGAAAAAGGAACGAGGCTCGTGACGCGGTTGAAGCGGGTAAAATGAAGATCGAGTGGGGATCGCAGATAAGGAATTATGTCATGCATCCTTACAAACTGGTAAAAGACCTGCGTACGGGTTTTGAGACCAGCGATGTGCAGTCGGTAATGGATGGCGGACTGAACGAGTTTTTGAAATCTTTTTTAATGGCTTATGGCGAAAGTAAAGCCGAATAAGAAATAAAAATTTTACCTTTGCACTTTCATTTTTTATAAATGAATTCAGCCCGGGTGGTGAAACTGGTAGACACNNCGTGCAGGTTCAAGTCCTGTCCCGGGCACTGATAAAAGATGAAGATAGTCCCTGTGAGTAAGTAACTTACAGGGGCTTTTTGTTTGATTGCTACTCTGTTTTTAATTAATTGATCCTTCCTTATGCAGAAATAAGGTGTTCAGCGCATGGGTTGGATTTGCTGATCATCGGTGGAAAGCTTCATCCTTCGTTTCCTGAATTATTTTTTTTGTGTTGTATAAATCTGCCGGGCAATTGAAATATGTTCAAAATGTTTCCACGTTTCCTGGTTCTGTTGCAAATTGAACGAATTGTCCTTTCCATTTTTTACATAGATCGTAATAGCGAATCTTTATATTTTATTTTCTATTAATAAAAATTACCTTACTATTGGTGAATTATATTTTAAGCAGTCTAATTAGAAATTATTTTTTAGCCCCAACACGTTCTATGTATAATATTTACTTTAAATTTTTTAAAGCATTATTTATTCTTTTAATGCTTCCTCTTCTTGCATACGGTCAGCATAACAATAGCAATATTGGAAATGAAATATCAAGACAACTAAAGGAGAATTATAACATTCTACCGGACCAGTTGATCAATCTCAAACTGAAGGACCACTACGTTACAAAGCATAATCAGGTCGAACATTTCTATTTTGTTCAATTTATTTCCGGCCTGGAAGTGTTTGGTCATCAACTGAGCTTTCATGTTCAGAATGGAAAGGTGGTGTCTGTTAACAATGACCTGGTACCTGCTGGTCAGTCATCGGACATCTCTTTTTCAGTCTCTGATGTCCAGGCCATAAGAGCTTCGATTGAAGACCTGGGCCTCAATCAGGATGAAGAACTCATAAAGGTCTACGATATAAATGGCAAGGAAGGTGAATTAACTGAATTTACAGCTTTGACTATTTCATCTGATCCTATTAAAGCGGAAAAGGAGATCCTCTTTTACGAAGATAAGCTTGTAGCTGTGTGGAATATTGAAATTTACCTGAAGGACATTCCTCAGTACTGGAGCCTTAAGGTTGACGGAAATTCTGGCGCCGTGCTCCAAAAGTATGATCATGTGCTGTCATGTTCCTGGGATCGAGATGAATCAAGAACAGGGATGTCTTTTGATGCTTTACCGGCAATTCAACATGTTGCTAATAACAGATCGGTTCAGGGTAGCAATGAATACCAGGTGTTTAACAGACCTGTGGAGAGTCCGAATCATGGGCCTCGCACGATAGTTTCAAATCCTGCAGATACCTTGGCGTCGCCATACGGATGGCACGATACGGATGCGGTAGCTGGTGCAGACTATACCTATACACGAGGAAACAATGTGTACGTGAAGGAAGATAAAGATGCCAATAATCTTGGAGGGTACGTTGTTGACGGAGGAGCACAGTTGTCCTTCCTTTCTGATTTTGATGTCAATAAGAATTCGGCAGATTATCTTGATGCGGCCATAGTAAATCTGTTCTTCTGGAACAACCTTATGCATGATGTATGGTATCATTATGGTTTTGATGAACCTGCAGGAAACTTTCAGCAGAACAATTATGGAAAAGGTGGAATGGATAATGACATTGTGATCGCCGATGCACAGGATGGCGGTGGCTTGAACAATGCAAATTTCCTTACGCTCGATGACGGAACCGTTGCCCGGATGCAGATGTATCTCTGGGGAAGTGGTTATGGGGCAAAATTCATCGTGGATTCACCGGACAGCATAGCAGCGGAATATGTCAACTCAAAGGCGGCATTTGGGTCACAATTGTCCAAAACTCCACTTTATTCTGAACTTGTTCTTGTTGATGATGGCACCTCAAATTCTTCTATGGGATGTAATGCACTGACCAACAGCAGTCAGCTCAACGGAAAAATTGCATTGTTCGATCGTGGATTATGTTCTTTTGTTCAAAAAGTTAAAAATGCCCAAAATGAAGGTGCTGTGGCTGCAGTAATTATAAACAATGTTTCCGGGGGACCCTTTTCAATGTCAGGGGAGGATAGCACGATTACCATTCCTGCTTTGATGATTTCACAGGAAGATGGAGAATTGTTCAAATCAGTTCTTGCAAATTCCGGGAATATTAATGTAGTGCTTTATGACTCTTCGGAATCAGACATATTTTTTGACAGCGATTTTGACAATGGGATCATATCCCATGAATACGGACATGGCATTTCAAACAGGTTAACAGGTGGACCTTCCACCACTTCATGCCTTTCGAATGAAGAACAGATGGGCGAAGGATGGAGTGACTTCTTTGGTATGGTAATGACACATGAGCCGGGTGATTCCGGAACCATGAAAAGAGGCAAAGCAACCTACGCAAGGGGCCAGTCGACAGACGGAAATGGCATCAGACCCTTTCCATATTCTACTGATCTCTCAATAAACCCTACAACCTATAGCTCAGTAAAAGACCCTTCTTTTACAACTCCACATGGGGTGGGTAGCGTATGGTGTCAGATGCTCCTGGAAATGTACTGGGCATTCATTGAAAAATATGGTTATGACCCGGATATATATGAGGGCACCGGTGGAAACAACATCGCAATGCAGCTGGTAATGGACGGCATGAAATTGCAGAAATGTAAGCCCGGCTTTGTCGATGGACGTGATGCCATTCTGCTTGCAGATCGCCTGAATAGCGGCGGCAGAAACCAAAAACTGATCTGGAAGGCCTTTGCTAAGAGAGGACTGGGATACAGTGCAGACCAGGGCTTGTCTTCAAGCAGATGGGATGGAATCGAAGCATTCGATATTCCGGAACATTTATTCACGCTTAATATTGAAAAATTTGGAGAGCCTGTTATCAATGCCGGAACCGAGAGCAATTATAAGTTTAAAATTAAGAACAATGGGGACGAAATGGCCCATAACCTGGTGATTAGAGATACTTTGGACGACCGTCTAGTTGTAAATATTACTCCAGGTGACTGCGATTGGTCGATCGATGGAAACGTGGTCTCTTTCACAATAGACAGTCTGGCATCCTTTGATAGTTTTGTTTGTGAACTTCCTGTAACGATTGAAAACTATGGATTTAGTGCTGTAAGCTTTACCGACCAGGTTGAATTTTCAGATAAGAACTGGGTTCTGGGCAAAGCAAGTGGCAACGGCACATTTGTCAAAAGTTCGGAACGGAAATACTCCGGAGATTCAGCGTGGTTTAGCCAGAATCTTGGATTCAAAAGCGACAGGTTCCTTGAAGGAAGCTTTAAGCTGAGCAATAGTGAACCGGCCTTGTCGTTCCGTCACTTTTACAATACCGAAAAAGAATATGATGGTGCAGTGGTGGAAATTGATACTGGGGCAGGATGGACGGATCTTGAGAATGATTTTATTCTCAACGGATACAACAGTAGAATAGGTGACAACAATTCGAGCGCTATCGCTAACAGGTCATGTTTTACCGGAAGATCGGATGGTTTTTTACTTTCCATGGTTGACCTTGGCCATTATGCCGGCATGGATGTTAAGATTCGGTTCCGTTTTGTGAGTGATGGTGCAACAGGTGCAGAAGGTTGGTATATTGACGATATTACGGTGTATGATTCACTCAAAGTCCTTACCAACCGGGTTTCCCTTGCAGCAGAAAACTATTCATCGTCCTCTTCGGAAGTTGTCGGGATACTTTTAGGTTCTCCAACAACAAGCATCGATGGAAGAATGACATCAGGAATGAATAATTTGAACATTTATCCTAATCCTGCCGGAACTTACATCATTGTTCAGAATACTATCGGCAGCGAAACGTCTGTCCAGTTGCTAGATGTGGAAGGTCGTCAGGTTAGGTCCCGTGCGCTGCAACCGGGAGATAAGTATAAGTTGGATGTGGCCGATCTGGCCAGGGGAATCTACTTTATTAAAGGAATAACAGAAGGATTCACTTCAACCTATAAGGTAATCATTCAGTGATCCATGCAACTTCTGATTTGATGGATTCAGATAATATTTCGCATAGACAATTAAAGAATTATAAACAACGAACACATAACACTAATTAATTTAACATTTATGAAAAAAACACTTACCCTATTCATTGGAGTCTTTTTGATCGCAGGCTCTTCTTTCGCACAAATTACCATTGAGAAGAGTAATTTTGAACGCGAAGCAAGTTTTTCGGATGAATATAGACTTCCAACGGTTACCGGCACCTATGATCTGTATTCAGGGCCGGATACCTCCTGGGATTTTTCGGGAGTAGACCAGGACAATGCAGAGGACAAGTCACTTGAACATTTTGATGCAACAAGTGATCCTGTCTTTACAGATGCATTGAACAAATACAATGGGTATTCGAGCTTCTACGGCTATTTGATACCATCAACCTTTTATGAAGCAATTGATGATAACGGATGGTATCTCACAGGGATGACTTCCAGGGATACAGCCTATTCAATTAGTGACATTACTGGTGGAGCAAATGATTCGCTTGGATTTTCTGCAATGGAACAAATCTATGACGGCCGGTTGAACTATATTAAATTTCCAATGACCTACGAAAGTTTCTGGAACGAAGAGAGAACGGAATATATGGATCTGTGGTTGAATTTCGCTGCAGTTGGATTGAATCATGCAAAAGGGAATCGCAAAAGAGCGGTTTCTCAAACAAGAGAAATAATTGGATACGGTAAGATCAGAATTCCAGATGACCTGAACATGCCGTCAGATCTTTTTGACGTTTTGCTTATGGATGTTCAGATCACTTATGTTGATAGTTTTTTCTTAAATGGGGCTCCAGCATCTGAAACTTTACTTGGCGGTCTAGGAGTAAGCCAGGGGATGAAGACCACATTGCATAGCTACATTTACTATACAGCAGGTTTTGCTAGTCCTGTGCTCAGCATTTCTCTCAATGAGAACAATGAAGCAATAGGCTGGACCTACAGATACCGTGCTCCTGAATTCGCAGCTGTATCAGATATGGATGCTAATTTGGTGCAAAGTAGCCCGAACCCGGTGAAAGCAGGTGCTGAAATCACTATTTCCTCGTTAAATGCCGGTGACCTGGAAGGGATATCAATTTTAGATATTCAGGGAAAATCAGTGTACAATTACACCACTTTACCTTCGTCTAATTCTGACTTCAATCTGTTGATACCAGGTTCTCTGGATGCAGGGATCTACTTTATAAGTATCACTGGAAAGAATAACCAGGTCATTGGATATCAGAAAATTGTAGTTACTCCTTAAGCGTATAAAGGTTGACAATGGGGATCAATGTGCCTGGCTGTTGATAGCCCGAAATTAACTAAATGCTGAACAGCAGATGAATCTCCTGTTCGAAGTAACAAAAAAAGGGAAGAGGTAATCTTCCCTTTTTTTTATTGCCTTATTTTGTCCTAAAGAAAGTCGCACATCTTTCACATCCCTGCCTTCTGCCTGAATCAGATCAATAAAGAATAAAGATGGTTCCTAATGCGTTCCTCCGCCGCGAGGAATGGCAACCGGTTTGATCTTCTCGCCGGCTTTAAGCTGGTCGTCCATGGTGACGCCTTCGAGCACTTCAACATTTATCCCATCCGAAAGCCCTTGTTTTATATTCTGACGTTCGTACAATTGATCTCCGGTCATTTTCTCCACATAGGGCATGTGTTTATCATCGAATTTTACAACCCCTTCAGGGATGGCCATTACAGAATCCCTTTTATCCAGAACGATATCTGCGCTCGCGCTGTATCCTGCACGGATAAAAACATCGGAATGCTTTCCGCTCAGGGCCGCCTTAATGGCAAACTGGATTGCTCCCTGATCCTCCACGCCCTTTGGAGCTATGTATTCCAGCGTTGCATCAAATTTTTCATCTTCTACCGCACCAAGGGTCAATATTAACGGCATTCCTACTTTAAGCTTACCTACCTCGGATTCATCTACATTTCCTTTAAAGATCATCTCGTTCATATCTGCAACAAGAGCAATGGTAGTACCGGCATTGAAGGTGTTTGCTTCTATTACAGAATTTCCCACCTCAATTGGGACATCCAGTACCATGCCGTTAATGGTCGACTTTACAAGTGTGTTACTGGAAGTTCCGTATCTTTCAGAAATACCCTTTTGAATGATCTGAAGATTATCCTTCGCTGATCGCAATTCTTCCTTCGCATTTTCCATGGCCGTCTGATATTGCTGGTAAAGTTCAGCAGAGATGACCCCATCATTGTACAATGGTTTATTCCTGTTATGGTCTTTGGTGGCATTGTTCAAAGCTATTTCTGCTCTATTAACGCGGTTTTCTGCGTTGCTAAGATTGGTCATATTAGGTACCACCTTGATTCTCGCTATCAGATCGCCTTTTTTGACTTTTTGTCCTGCCTCGACATAAATCTCATCAATGATCCCGGAGATGTTGGATTTGATCTCGATCTCATTTCTCGGAACCACTGAACCCGTAGCAACAGTTTTCTTGTAAATATTGGTTACAAATGGCCTGACTGTATCGTATTCGACAGGTTTGTCCTTTGATTTGGCATAGAGATAATACAACGTGCCGAAAAACAGGACGATCATTAAAATGACAAGAAAGTACTTAAGAATCTTTTTCACAAAGCAAAAATCAATTAATATCAACCAGTTGGTCCTGTACCTCGACCAATTGAAAAAATAATTCTATGAACTGGTCTGGCGGATGGCTGGTTAAATAAATGTGTCAGTGGTCACAAGCATTTGAGACCCGGCAATAGTTCAAATAAAACCCTTAGAATGACTCAGTTGCCCAGAAAATAGATCCTGTCTCCTTTGGATTGATACACATGATCGGGGTTTTACTGGTGCCTCTTATGACCTCCCGCGCAAATGAACCCATGAAAAAGTCCATAACTCCCGTTTCTTTTTGAGTCATGATCAAAACCAGATCAGCGTCTATTTCTTGAGTGTACTGAATGATGTCTTTTCCGAAATGCTCAGGATATTCCTGATCATCAAGGATCTTTGACTGGAATTTTACCCCTGCCTTTGCAAGCATTGTTTCTACCTGATGCAAACTGCCCTTCACTTTGTGTTTCAGAAATTCGTCTTTTTCAATCTCCATGATCACATGGATCTCTGCATCAAACTTTTTGGCCAGGTTAATTGCCCAGGTTACTTTTTGCCTTGATTCCTTGGTAAGATCGATGGGAAGGACGATTTTTTTGTAATGGGTGGTAGATACAAGTTCTTTGACGATCACAACCGGAGCAGTTGCAGCTTTCAGAACACGTGAAGTTGTGCTTCCCATTACCTGTTCGTATGCACTCTCTCCGTGAAAGCCAATAAATATACTGTCACCTCCGACAGAATCAGCGGTTTTAATGATCTGTTTCCAGATCTTTCCTTCTTTTATAAGTTTATCGACCCTTAGTTCAGGATACTCTCTTTTTATATCTGAAACCTTTTCATCCAGCTTTTTAGAGATGGTATCCATGAGAATATCTTTTTCTACTCCTCCACCAAAGATCGTTCGTAAGCCTGATTCTTCATACACATATAACAATAACAGTTCATTGTTGAATTTGTCAGCTATGTGTACGGCATGATCCAGTGCGTTGTCTGAAGCTGTGGAAAAATCAATTCCAACGACAATCGTGTTGTTTTCTTTAGTTTTTGTTTGAGAGGCCATATAGTTCTAGCGTAATATTTGGATGCAAATGTATTAATTATAATGTAGTTCAATTTGTTTGAGTTTGAAATTAATGTCATTTCAACCCAAAGATTCTTTCACAAGTTCAGCAAATTCATTGTAAACCTGTGTTTCGTTCTAAATACTATCACTGAGTGTAAACATATCTATTGGATGCTTTTGAAATACACGCATTTGTACAAACGGTAAAAAAATCATATTATGCGGCCACTTTGGAAGAAAAAATGACTCTAAAGTGATTTTCTTGCTATAGATCGTCACAAATGGCGTTAACAGGCAACCTGATTTTGGGGCATCACGGAGGCCTTAGTTTAATTGCAGTAACAATGCAAATAATTATTGCAATAGCCCTGTGAGATTTTTAAAATATGTCAGATCAATTTAAAATGGAAATCATAGAGGTCATTGCACCGGGTGATTTCAAGTACTTCCTGGATGTTCCAAGATCCATTCATTCTTTTGATCCGAATTTTATCTCATTTATGGATCCGGATCTGGAGAAAATCCTCACTAAAAAAAATAAACGGGTAACAGGTAATAATCTTAAATTATGGATTGCCAAAGACGATGTCGGAGCTCCGCTAGGCAGAATAGCAGCATTCTTTGAAGAAGATAAGATCACTGGAGGTATCGGTTTTTTCGAATCCGTTGACAATAAACAAGTAAGTTCTTCTCTTTTTGATGTTGCGATGGAATTTTTGCGGCATAGCGGGATGCAGTATGTCAACGGGCCAATTAATTTCGGAGAAAGGGACAAATTCTGGGGTCTGCTGGTAAAGGGATTCAGGGCACCATTGTACCAGGACAATTATAACCCTCCCTATTATCAGGAACTCTTTGAATCCTATGGATTTCAACTAAAGTTCTCGCAAACTACATATGAAATTACGCCTGAACTGTTTAAACCTGATAAAGTTAGAAAACAGGCTGACAAGATCGAGGAATCAGATGAGTACCGTATCGAACATTTCAAACGTCACAGTCTGGAAAGTTATGCCAACGATTTTGCACAAATTTATAATGCATCCTGGACGGAATATGAGCATTTTGAACCTTTGTCCAAAGAAAGGGTTATAAGCCTGATGGAGTCCTTGGATCATATCATAAGAGAGGATCTGATCTGGTTTACATATCATAACGATCGTCCTGTTGCTTTTTATGTCAGCATAATTGATGTAAATCAGATATTAAAACATCTTAACGGAAAAATGAACATTTGGGGAATGCTGAAGTTTTTGTGGTATAAAAAATTTACAAAGGTGGACAGGGTCAAAGGTCTGGCCTTTGGTGTCGTTCCGGAATTTCAAGGAAAAGGTATTTACAGCGCAATGGTAATGCGTATGTATGAATTGATTAAAAACGATCCGTATCTGAAATCATCAGAATTATCCTGGATCGGTGATTTTAACCGAAGAATGCAAAACCTGCTTCGAGGCATCGGCGCTCAGGAATGCAAGGTGCATTATACCTATGAACTGAATCTTTGATGCAAGGCGCCTTTTTTTAACTTTGTCGGAAATTTAAGGTCTAAACGCCGGTTTAGGCTGTAAGTTGGATATTTAAAAAAAATCAATATTCCTTTTTGAATATTAATTGTAATCTACCTACTTTTGCACCTCCAAAAAACGGAGGGAAGAGTCAGTAGCTCAGTTGGTAGAGCATCTCCCTTTTAAGGAGGTGGTCCTGGGTTCGAGTCCCAGCTGACTCACAAACAGTAAAAAGCCATTGGTAACAATGGCTTTTTTTTTATATCTGAAATCACATATTGTTCAGTTATGCATCCGTTTTGCACTAATGCCTTATTAGATTGATCGCTAAAACACTTGTGATGATATAGTAAACAAAAGGAGGCATGTCTTTGAAAATGACCATTAGTACGAACAATGCTATTCCACCAATGGTAAACATCCATCCGATCCAGTCTGCCATGTCCGCATTTAAAAGCATCCATCCAACCATCACCATACCCACCTGCGTTAGCACACTGTAAATTGCGAAGAGATAGGGTGTGTTGTTCCCATATATGAATCCTTCAGGTGAAGAAATACGCTCAAGGCAACTCCAGAACCATAAAAATCCGCCGACGATCATAAGAATTGATCCGATCTGCGCTCCCAATCCGCCTTCGACATTTTTCATCCCAAATGCGAGCACAGACAATCCGGCTACTGTAATAACTGCACCCCCCCCGAAGAAAATGTGTCCTATGTCCCAGTAAATTTTTAGCCTGGTTATGATCTCAAGTTTCTTTTCCGGTGGGTCATTGCCAAATACCCTGGCGTACGGACCAAAAGCTGCAATTAGAAACAATAAAGAACCTATTGCTATTACCCAACCAATGAATTTGTGATTATCCGGTAGCATATTTAATCATGTTGGTTCATGTCAAATATAATTCATGTTTAAACTAACAAAGTATTTCCTACAATGAATTTGGTCGGGAAAGATGGTATTAAACCGCGAATCGCCAGATCAGTTTGCCTATGATTGTACTCCTTTTAGCAAAGAAAATGGCTTTCTCGGTATCATAGACCTGGTTTAGAATAAGGTAGAAATCGGTTCCAATCACTGGTATTAACCTCAACCTGAAGTTTAAGATCATTTCTTCATCCGTGCTGCTCCATTGTCCAAGCATTGAACCAAATACGTTTGGCGTAATGGCATAGGCGATCCTCGTTCCGATCAGATCGGTCTGAAAACTGCCTTCATCTAACAATACCGTATTGTTCTCAAAATTTACAGCGATACTGAAGTATTTCATGGCACGCCACAGAATTTCTGTCTGGCTCTGGTAAGCGCGTCCATTGTAGAATTCCCCCCAGGACCAGTTTGTGCTCGCCGACATTGTCCTTCCGTCAAATGTGCCGCCACTGACGGACCATTCACGCCAACGATAAACCCCTTTCTGCAGAATGATTTCCGGATATATCTCAAAATCAGCAAGCAATCCTTCTGTCTTGAACACATGATTAAAAGCAAAATACTCACCGCTTCTGGTCTCAAAGCCAAATAACCGTGTAGAATACTCGAATGTCTGTAACTTCCTTGTGTCGTTGTATTGTGTGATAGTCAATATGCCCGGCTGAAAGTCAAACTGTCGAATCCATTTGAACCTGTTCTTAGGCCTGGGCCGGTAAGCTACCAAGGCAAAATTTTCTATAAAATTCTGACGCCGTAACAATCCTATTTCTGGATTGAACGGTTCAGGACTTTTCTGTGTTGAGGTAAAAACCTGCCACTTGTCGTTGCTGTAATGCAAATATGCCCTGTATGCGTAGGCGTCTCTAATAAAAGATGTATCTGTATTGTATGTTGTTATCAATGCAACGCCGACATCAAGATTCTTGTTCTTTAAAAACTCTGAAGTGCTGTACCTTCCGTTTATTCCGGTTGTGGTGTGCCACCTGTTTTTAATAAATGTGTTTGCAGTCATGGCCCCGACTATACTTTGCTTGCCTACATCCTGTCTCCAGCTTGCAATTGAATAATTTTTTGTGGGTTGCTCATTCATTTCAGCTGTCTGGATACTCATTACCCCAATGGTCCTGTTTTGTTCCTTGCCTAGCAAGCGAGCGCCTGCAATTATTGGAACGGCATTCCGGTTCTCGTCAAGACCTATTCTTCTTGAATAAAATGGGGTGATCCTGTTTCCCCCGAACCCCATGTCAAAGAAATCTGCCCCTTCAAGAAAGAATTCCCTTAATTCAGGGAAAAACAACGGGAATCTTGTAATGTTTACCTGTTGACGATCAGACTCTACCTGTGCAAAGTCTGTGTTGAACGTAAGATTTAAACGGTAGGTAGGGGACAGCAGGTAGTTGATATCACCTCCGGCATTGGCAACTCCTCTGTTCCTGCCGTTGAAATTCTCTCCTCCGGCCAATCCATACGGCTTAAACTCGACAAATGTTTTATCGCGTATCCTGTCAAGGCCCGTCAGGGTTCCGGCCGTGTTCACTCTTTCTATGGAATTGTTGCGGCTCCATCCTTGCCATAAAACCTGTTCTCTCTTACGTCGAATGTTCCTTTCAAAATTTACTCCCCAGGTATGTTGAACCTGCCCTGTTCTGTATTTTAAGGTGTAAAATGGGATCCTGAACTCTGCAAACCATCCTTCATTGGTGACAGTGGTCTTTACGTCCCAAACGCCATTCCAGTATATATTGGAAGATGCCCCGTTGTTAAAGGTCTGCAAATCCGTTCTTGCACCATTAGGGTTTGTGATAAACACGAACCCATTTCTTTTATCGTTGTAAGTGTCAAAAATGATCATGAAGTTGTCGTCCAAAGAATAGTCGAAATCTCGGTTCATCTCTTTGGCAATAATTTTCTGAGGATCTGAATCATAACACCAGACGCCAACATAAAGGAAATTATCATCATAGAGGATGGCTACCTCTGTACGTTCAGTTGATGCTTCTCCGAAATTAAGTTCCCTTTGGGTGAAGTTGGAAATTTTATCCGCAATGAACCATGCCTCTTCATCTAAGATGCCATCAAAGTTTATTGTCTGATCAATTAGGGTCGCGCTTAGAGTAGAGGGTTCAGATACCTGGGAAAAAGTATAAACATGCCATAATACCCCGCACAATGCCAAGGAAATATTACGGAATGTATATTTCAATTTTTGATTCAACGGCGCGAAGATACACCAGTACGATCAATGTCTGGATTACTAAACTGCCTACGGTTCAAATACTGTGCGCCCTGAAATCGGGAAAAAGCTGTCGAAAGCCTATTTATAAGGGTTGACAGGTAAACCTGGTGGTGTCTTTTACAGCTGCTCCTTCATGTGTGGATGAAGAGATGATCAGGTCCATATTTGAACTCTGTGTTACATTGTTGACCCAGAAGGTATCAATGTGCGCACTGGGCCCGGTATGAACGTGGCCGTGCGCAATGAATACCCTCTTTAAGGCAGTCATGTCATTTATTTCAACGTAGTATTCATGCAAAGTATGCTGACTCGCAATAGAGGCAGATATCCATACCGTATCGCCATGGTTGAAATCCTGGTTGTCAGCCGGTTGATTTACCGTGACAACAATTGCTCCATTGGTGTTGTTGTCTGGTTTTGGGTCGTCATTTTTACACCCTGTGACCCCAAGACCAAGTATAAGAACAGTACCCATGACTGTCTTATTAATATATTTAAGTTTTGATTTTAAATTCATTTGTTTATTTAATTATCTATTAAAAACGCGGGTTATTGACATTTGCCAAACATTATTGTTAATAACATGATTATCAGCTTGTTCCTGATCAATTGGCAGTGAACAGGCAACATCAGCCATCCAGTTTTTCCAGAGAAAACGTGCACCGGGAGCTGCATCAAATACATGACCGCCTGTAAACTCTATTTCTTCATCTTTCCACTGGTTTGGGGTAGAATGTAAGAATCTTGAACGGACAAAAGGCTGTACACTAAGATTTCCCCTGGTTGATATATTTCTTAAGACTTCGATCTGCCCGATCTGGGTTCTTCCATATTTGTATTCGTCATTGCTTTTCCCATTCATCCAGCAGGTATACTGACCACTAATTTGCCATTTATTCAATTGTACACTGGTGCTTAAGATGACATTCACATCTATAGAACCTGTACCTCTTTGAAGAATTGGTGCAACCAGCCCTTCTCCGACCTCAGGACCTTTGTCTTTGCTCGTAGGAAGTTTAAGGCCCCCGATAACTCTGAACCTCATAGATCTTAGCTTAAGGCTGTCAGAAAAAACAGGTTGGCTCCACCCTGTGTAAAAGCTAATGTCGCCTGTACCAGAAACTTTTTGATTGTAATCCTCCATCTCTGATTCCTGGGAATTTACCAGATATGGAATATTCATTGCCAGGATCATTCTCTTTTTTAAAATATACTGGCCAAATGCAGAGAATCTTATGATTTGCTCGGTGGAGTGATTATCAATGTCAGGCCTCAGCAAATTTACCGGGTGGGTTGTGGTCAAACTTCTTGACTCACATCTCATGGCAATCAAAGTTTTATCAACCTGGGATCCAAAACTGAAGGATCCGGTATTGCTTGCACAGGCACATGAATTGCAGCCAAGTGCTTTTAGGCTACCTGTTAACAGGATAGCTAAAATGCTTAAATATTTCATTTTAAGTGATTAAGGTGTATAATTTGGGCAGCCGGTTTATTTAAACAACCGGCTGTGGTGGATGAAATACACCGGACGGATACGACTCATGATCCGTGTTCAAAAGAAATGAAAATGCAATATTATCGGATGCCAACAGCTGATGGCCAATGCTGAAAATGTCTATTATGCAAGGATCAGTAAATCGAAGTTCTATCGTAGGGATCCCTTCTTTCTCTTTATCCTCTTTGATCTGTTTTTTAATGTGACATTTCCCCTCACATTTCAGGGTGGGTTTGGATTTATTGATACAGAAAAGTTCGGTTATTTTATTCTTTTGAAGTGAATAGTTCAGCCATGTCAAACCTGTCTGGAAATTTCCCGCCAGAAGGAAAAACAAAACAGATATTGCAAGAGCCTTTTTCACATGGCAAAATTAGATCAATAAAAGGACCAATTTAGCAAATCCATTTGTGACTTTTATCATGTAAACATATGTAAATATTCTCCGTTTGACGTTCTAATTTTATGTAATAAAATCCATTTCTATTTTAAAAAACCACTATTCTGTTGACAACGAATTGCCCATTTGTTCCCCAAGTGCTTATTTTTGCCAAAATTTTATTGTATGGATTTGAAAAAATCATTGTTGATCATTGGGGCTGTC
>DJML01000090.1 GCA_002436505.1 Bacteroidetes bacterium UBA6491
TTGTTTGACAGTTCTTTTACAGCCTGGTTTAAAGGTGAAGGAACTTCAATGGTAATTACAAGATTTGGACTTGATCAGAATGTCCTGAATGATACACTCATCGAAAATTTCATTATCGGGGACCCCGTAGGAATTAAAGATCACATAAAATTGTATGGCGTATCAGTTTATCCTAACCCGGTCAGAGATATTCTCACCATCGAATTATTGAACAATTTGGAAGGTGCTCAGTACACAGTTGCAATCTACAGTTCTGATGGCGTGGAGATCATGTCCCATTCATTCCGTAATGGCCTTGAAGAGATTAACATGAATGATCTAGCAGAAGGGATGTACTTTTTGCGGATAATTGCTGAAGACGGCCGATCAACTTTTATCCCTGTAGTAAAAAATTAGGTTACTGCCTTTTTAGTAATTCTTTGACCCTTACTTTTCCCTTCTCCTTTAAGACAATAGCTTTTGCTCCTATGACCCTGGTGTTGTCAAATTGAGACGGAATATCAACGATGCCATGGCCGTTCTGAAGTATCAATCCGGACACTTTAACTTTATCACGTTTGGTATTGAATAATAGAAATTTGCCGGGAGAATAGAAGACAACCTTGTATTGTTCTCCGTCGGGAACATATAAAACTGCTTTGTTCTTTGAGGTAACCTTAGAACCCGTTGTGATGTTTTTGAAACCGCTTACCGGCACATTGGACAACATAGCATTTGCAATAATAAAATCTGGCACACCATAACCGTAGGCAGAGTCAGGATTCAGTCTTCTGTCAGCACTGTTGACCACCGCCTCGATGATGTCTTTTGGCATTGCTCCGGGATTTCCCTGTAAAAGGCAGGCGGCTAGACCACAAACGATCGGACTGGCGTAAGATGTTCCATTCCCGTGTGTGATTTTCCCGGTACTTGATGCCGTACTGACAGCATAACCGGGAGCACAGATGTCAGGTTTTATTCCTAAGAGTGACGGGTGGCCGTAAGAGCTGAAGCTGACATGTGATCCGTCCAACTGAACTGCCCCAACGGCAAGGACTTCAGGCACATCCGCCGGAGGATTAATATACTTCCATTTCCCTGTCCCTTCATTTCCGGCAGCATTGACGATCAACATCCCTTTACTTGCTGCTATCTGGGCACCTAAGCTAATCCATGTATTCCCTCCCAGGTCTTTCCATGAATGATTCATGGACCTATCGTCGAAATATGTGTAACCTAAGGATGAATTGATAAGATCTACTCCAAGGCTGTCAGCTACCTCAGCTGCTCTGATCCAGTGAATTTCTTCATAAAGGTACTCGTGTTGTGAACTTTCAGTTCTGAACAAATAAAACATTGCGTCAGGAGCCGACCCGATCATTGAATTCTCTTTGCTAGCGGCAATACAACTCAGCACATGTGCTCCGTGACTGTCATCGTCATAAACATTTTGTTCCGAGGATACAAAATCCCACGTTTTTATCACCTGCTCCCCAATATTTTTAAATATCGGGTTCTTGTCCACTCCATAAAAACCGGCATCAAATACAGCTATTGATATCCCTTTTCCGGTATACCCGTTCTTATGAAGTTCGATGCCATTCAGCATATTTATCTGATCGTAGCTATTGGCATATGCCGTTTTAAGATCTTCCTGCAGCTGAATGTTGTTTCCTGTATGGTATTCCGAATTCTCTTCGGATCGTACTGCACTGTTTTCGCTTTTCTTTGTGCTGACATTCTGTTTTCCCAGGTAATAAACTTTGTCAACATAAAATAACATCAGGCAACTTCTTGCTTTATCATGATCATCGGTACTTACTACGATGCCGTTCAACCATCGGGTGGGATAAAGTATCTTTAGTCCTTTTGTCCGTATGCTTTCGATGTAAGATTTTGAAACCGGGTAATCAAAGGAATCAATCAAGATATTAAATTTCGCTCTTCTGTCCAGTGCCTTAGGGGTCAGGTACGTTTCTGGCCTGTCCTTTCGTACATAGTTCAGACTCTTATCCTTTAATTTAATTAGGTACAGGTACTCAACCTTTTTATCTCCCCCCTCTGCTTTAAGAACATTGGATGAAAAAACTAAAACAATGGTTAATACAAGTAGTTTGAAGAATATCTTTTTCATTTAGTCAGCACAAATTTACAAAAAGAACGCTGAAGTCCCTTTTACAGTACAGCTCTGCTGGTATGATGGACAAGGTTTAGTTCACTGTGTATATTCCAAAAGTGTATATAGAACCACTGAACCCTGTTCAAACTGTCCGGAAGAACTTTTCTTTTCAATATTAATATCGTTGTACCTTACCAGTCCTATTTCTCTTGCATAAGTTGAAGTACGCCTAAAGGTTTCAATAAAATTGAAATACTCTTTTTCCAAAACCAGTGCAGTTTTGACCGTTGTGGTATCAAGAATTATCTTTTCCTCGTCAATATTCTGGTATTTGAATTTTTCCTGTGGCTGTGTACTCATGAAATTGCCGTCCCACCTTTGGTAATCCCTCACAGGGAACACAAGTTTCATTGTACGGATGTCCTGATCGATAACTTCTACCTGCCGGCTGGTTTTTACAATGGAAAATTGTCTGTCAGCCATCCAACCGCTTCCGGTATCACGTTCTCTTAAAAGAATGTAAGATCTCCTGCCGGAAAGATCATAGGAGGTATCGAATACAGTGTTTCTTACTTTGAATGCAAACTCCCTTGAAGTCTGTGTGAAACCATCATAAAAGGTGGAATCCACCTGGTAGGTCCATGAATATCCCATTTCTATTGGGAAGTACTCAAGATCAAGATTTACCACTAGCGTTTGAGGATCTTCATCCTTGCAAGATTGCATGATGAAGGCAAAAGAAACGATCAGCAGTAGCATTATGGCACTCAGCCTGTATTTCATTATCCTGGTTTTACTTCAAAAATATCATTTTCGAATCAAAGAGAATTTAAAGTTAGTAACGTCATCACGTTAAATGGCTATTGTCTTTGTTAGCCACGGATGGTATTTTTGCACTTAAATACATCTCATGGATCTGAACGGAAAAGAACTATCGAATATTATTCAGGAAGAAATTGCGGAAGAGGTTAAAACCATTGTTGCACAAGGCAAAAGACCTCCACATCTGGCAGCAATTCTTGTCGGTGAAGACGGCGCCAGCAGAACATACGTTAAAAATAAGGAGAATGCGTGTGCTAAGGTTGGTTTTGAGTCATCAATAAAGAGATTTGATGCATCAATTTCTGAAGAAGAATTGCTGAATGAAATTCGTTCGATCAATGAAAATCCTGGCATTGACGGATTGATCGTGCAACTTCCCCTGCCAGGCCATATTTCTGAAAGCAAGGTCACGCATACCATCTCACCTGAAAAAGATGTCGATGGTTTTCACGATGTTAACATTGGAAAACTGACCAAAGGGGAGGACACCTACATCTCTGCGACTCCATTTGGGATTTTGCAGTTGCTTGAGCGTAATGGAATTGAAACACAGGGTAAACACTGTGTCGTGCTGGGAAGAAGCAATATCGTTGGCAGACCAATGAGCATCCTGATGTCGAGAAATGGAAATCCGGGCAACGCAACGGTCACCCTTTGCCACAGCAGAACCAAAGACCTAAAGGATTTCTGCCTTAGCGCGGATATTCTGATCGTGGCTTTAGGAAGACCCGATTTCGTAACTGCAGACATGGTTAAAAAGGGCGCAGTGGTGATCGATGTTGGTATTACCCGCGTTGACGCTGATAATCCAAAAGGATATGTACTCAAGGGTGATGTGCATTATGAAGGGGTTAAAGAGGTCGCCTCTTATATTACACCTGTTCCAGGTGGTGTTGGACCAATGACCATCATCGGCCTACTTCAGAACACTCTTAAGGCATATAATCAAAATAACCTCCAGTCGGAGCAATAGATATTTGCAATAAACCTGCATCATGAATAAACTCCCTGTAATGGAAATGTTCGGGACCATCCAGGGGGAAGGTCATTACAGTGGGCAGGCTGCATTTTTCATCCGGCTTGCCGGATGTGACGTTGGCTGTGTATGGTGTGATGTCCAGGACAGTTGGGATGCTGCACTTCACCCTGAATTATCTGTGCAGGAAATAGTGGACAAAGCTGCTGATTTTAAGTCAGAGATCGTTGTGATCACCGGAGGTGAACCTGCAATGTACGATCTTACTGATCTGTGCGATGCCCTGCATTCCGCAGGAAAAAGAATCCATATTGAAACCAGTGGAGCCCATCCGCTGCGCGGCAAATTTGACTGGATCACCCTTTCCCCTAAGAAATTCAAGTTTCCTGTCGAGGGGGTTCATAGCGAAGCAGATGAGTTAAAGATCATCATTTTCAATCGGTCGGATTTTCAGTGGGCAAAGGAACATGCGGCCAAAGTTTCCTTTGAATGTAAACTGTACCTTCAACCCGAGTGGGACAAGCGTGAGCAAATGATCCCTGAAATTGTTTCCTTCGTTATTGATCACCCGAACTGGATCATTTCATTACAGGATCATAAATACATGAACATACCGTAGTTCTTGTTTGTGATAATACGACAAGAAACAAGTAAACTTGCGCCAAATTTTATTGAATGGCATTGCAATGTGGTATAGTAGGATTACCGAACGTAGGTAAGTCAACTCTTTTCAACTGTTTATCTAACGCAAAAGCGCAAAGTGCGAATTTCCCGTTTTGTACTATAGAACCTAACGTCGGGACGATCAATGTACCGGATGAAAGGCTGAACAAGCTGGCAGAACTGGTAAATCCGCAGCGTGTTGTGCCCACCACCATCGAGATCGTGGATATTGCGGGCCTGGTAAAAGGGGCAAGCAAAGGTGAAGGGCTTGGAAACCAGTTCCTTGCAAATATCAGAAACACGAACGCCATTATTCATGTGGTACGATGTTTTGATGACCCAAATGTCGTTCATGTGGACGGGTCAGTAGATCCAGTTAGGGACAAGGAGATCATTGATACCGAACTTCAGCTCAAAGACCTTGAAACTGTAGAGACAAGAATTCAGAAATACAAGAAGATAGCGGTTTCCGGCGATAAGGACGCAAAAAGATTATACGATATACTTGAGGTATACCAGAAAACGCTCCTTGAAGGTAAATCAGCGCGTACGGCACCACTTGAGCCTGAACAAAGGGCATTCGCTGACGACCTGCACCTGCTCACTGAAAAACCGGTCATGTATGTTTGCAACGTCGATGAAGCCAGTGTGGTCAACGGCAATGAACATACTAAAAGGTTCATCGATTCTGTGAAGGACGAAAATGCCGAGATCCTTCTGATCAGTGCTGCTATTGAGTCTGAGATCGCCACAATGGAATCAGAAGATCAACTCATGTTCCTGGAAGAGATGGGGCTTTCAGAAAGCGGAGTTACCCGTTTGATAAAGAGTGCATATTCTCTTTTAAATTATATCACATATTTTACCGCAGGTGTTAAAGAAGTGCGGGCGTGGACCATTACCAAAGGAACCAAGGCCCCTCAGGCAGCGGCAGTTATTCATTCAGATTTTGAAAAGGGATTTATCCNNTGTCGCGATGCCGGTAAAATGCAGATCGAAGGAAAAGAATATGTGGTTCTTGATGGTGATCTGATGCATTTCAGATTTAACGTATGATTGTTTAGCCTCCAAACACCTGAACCACAGTAACTTTACGTGATTTGGGGTTATAAGCTACGCCAAATCCTGTTTTCGTATAATCTTCAGATGTAAGGTTTCTCTTATGGCCCTCAGAAGCATTCCATGCGTTGATCATTGAAACTGCAACCTCATCATAGGTCCGAAGCGTTTTGATATAAATTTCCCCTTTGGCGTTGTACACTGAACAAGGACGTTGCACCATAAGGTCGGCAATATTTTCAGCGTAGGCCTTTACGTCCCCCCCGTAAAAGCGAATTCTTTCCTTTGGGCCTTTCTTATTTTCAGAGGTCTGGTTATGGGTCAACTTCCCGTTCTTCATAACATAATCTGCATGATCCTGTGCCGCAAGGGTTAGTTGTTTATCCAGCTTTAATGAGCCCTTCCGTTTAGATGACCTGTATTTGTTAGTTTTTTCATGAAGTGCCGTTTTCATGGCAGGTGCATCAAAATGATCAGGATCTATCGTCTGACCTGGCAGAACCAGATCAGCACCAATCATGATCAACATTGCAATAAGTACTACCGGATACTTCATTTTTTTACAGCCAGCTCTTCAATTTTTAGGCTTTTTAACTGCTTTCGATAGCGAACCTGCAGCCAGGCCCTGAGCTTCGTTAACGTTTCTTTCTGTTCTGTTCTATTGCAATTATCGTTCCACTGAATAAAAAAGGTCGGTTCTTCTACTACAACGCTGTCAATTGTCCTTTTTATTACACCATATTCCACCGTAGCGATACACTCATATTGGACAAGTATTTCATCCAGCAAAGGTTTAAGATCAACATTGGTCAAATTAAGGAATGAAATAGAATCCTGTAATTCGCTGATCTGTTTATTCTTTCCTGAAATCTGTAATTTGAGTTCATTCAGCACTTCTTTTTCTTTTAAGACCTGCCCTTCGGCAATTTCCTCTCTGATCTTTTCCATGCCTGCTTCCCCCATGTTCTCAATATACAATTTGGTGTCGTTCAGTTTGTATTCATGCATCACCCTGTCCAGATATTGTTTTTCCTCTTTGGTGATCTCTTTGCCATAAATGTACAACCTTATGATATTCTGTGTATCGCCATAAACAATATGAGGTTCTGAGAACCAATGGGTGTTGTCTTTGATCTCTGTATTTACAAAGTTCATTGCACGTTGTTTGAAAACTGTTTTTTTCATGGCCCGGTAATAAAGGATCACACTGGGAACCGAAATAATCGCAACAGAAATAAGAATGATATATCTGGCCTTTCTCTGAACCTGAGGATTGATATAAGTTACAGGTTTGAATTTCAGGTACCTTACGATCACCATTGCAGCAAGGCTTATAAAAACCGAATTGATGAAGAACAGGTAGATCGCACCAAGAAAATAATTCATCTGCATAGTAGCGAGGCCATACCCTGCAGTGCACAGTGGGGGCATCAGGGCAGTAGCGATTGCAACACCCGGGATTACATTTGTCTTTATTCGTCTGGTACTTGCAAGGATTCCTGCCAGACCACCAAAAAGAGCTACGAGAAGATCAAGAATCGTCGGCTGAGTTCTTGCCAGAAGTTCTGAAGTATTGCTTCCTTCAGGTGAAATTTTGAAAAAGACATAGGAGGTCAGGACACTCACTACAACCGTGTTCACCAGGTTCTTTATAGATTTTACCCACATTGAATGGTCAAAGGTGGCAACAGAAAAACCAATACCAGTAATTGGTCCCATCAGAGGAGAAATAAGCATCGCTCCTATGATCACTGCGGTAGAGTTCAGGTTAAGACCAACGCTGCATATTATGATGGAACAAATTAAGATCCATACGTTGAAACCTTTGAACTCAACATCTTTTTTTATCGACTCAATGGCACCTGCACGATCGATATCTTCCTGTACATTGAACAAGTTAACGATGTACTTTTTCAGATCTTTATAGAACTGCTGAAAGGATATTTTCAAATGCTGCTGATCCTTGCTATCGGTCGGTTTGGTGGTGGGTTTCTCAGCCATTATTCTTTGATTACAAACTTTACGTTTCTCTTAATGCCTTCTAGTCCTGCTCTTCTGACCGGTGAATCTTTTAATTTTATTCGGAATTCATCCTCGTCCATATGCAACCAGCTTTCTGCATCAATATCAAGGTCAAATTTCGGTATAAATTCTTTTTCCTGATGCATTACTGAAAATCGATTCCACGGGCATACTTCCTGACAAATGTCACAACCAAAGATCCAGTCGTCCATCTTCCCTTTAAACTGTTCCGGGATATGATCTTCCCTGTTTTCTATGGTAAGATATGAGATGCATAAATTTGAATCAATCACCTTGTTTTCTACGATTGCGTCGGTTGGGCAGGCATCAATACAGGCTGTACATGTTCCGCAATGATCGGTGACAGGCTGATCAGGAGGCAGTTCAAGATCTACTATCAACTCTCCGATAAAAAAATAGGAACCTTGTTTTTTATTGATAAGCATGCTGTTCTTTCCGACCCAGCCCAGACCGCTTTTTACAGCCCATGCCCGGTCAAGAACAGGTGCTGAATCTACAAATACACGTCCATTTACCGGTGCAATATTTTCATTGATGAGATGAATGAATGACTTTAACTTTCGTTTCATTACAAAATGGTAGTCATTGCCTTGTGCATACATTGACACCTTAAGTGCGTCATCTGATCGTTTCGGAGGCAGGTAGTAATTGTACAGGACGGAGATCACACTCTTCGCCCCCGGTACCAGTTCACGCGGATCGACACGCTTCTCTTCATGATTTGTCATCCATTGCATACCGGCATGGTACCCTTTGCTTAACCAGTCTTTAAGGTGCTTATGATCTTCCTCAAGATAAGTTGCCTTGGAGATCCCGCATTCACTGAAACCTATTTCAGCCGCCAGCTCTTTGATCCTTTGGGCGATTGGTTTCATGAGAATTTAAAAAAGGGTGTTCTTCTGTGAAGGTGGTACGATGCCAAGATGTTGAAAAGCAGCGATCGTCGCTTCTCTGCCTCGTGCGGTCCGCTGGATGTAGCCTTCCTTGATCAGAAATGGCTCGTAGACTTCTTCAATCGTCCCTGGTTCTTCTCCAACTGCAGTGGCTATTGTATTCAGACCAACCGGGCCACCTTTGAATTTTTCAATTATTGTACTCAATATCCTGTTGTCCATTTCATCCAGTCCGCGTGCATCTACATTTAACGCTTCCAGCGCAAACTGAGCAATTTCCAACGTGATGGTACCATCTCCTTTTATTTGGGCAAAATCCCTTGTTCTTCTGAGAAGAGCATTCGCAATCCTGGGCGTGCCCCTGCTCCTTCCTGCAATTTCTGCTGCCGCTTTTGAATCGATATCCGTATTAAGAATACCGGCAGATCGTTCTACAATTCTTGTGAGCAATCCCATATCATAATACTCAAGTCTGCAGGTGATACTGAATCTGGCGCGTAATGGTGACGTAAGCAATCCAGACCTGGTCGTTGCTCCGATCAGTGTAAATGGACTGATGTTTATCTGTACAGAACGGGCATTGGGGCCGGTATCTATCATAATATCAATCCGGTAATCTTCCATTGCTGAATACAGATATTCTTCGACAACGGGGCTAAGCCTGTGGATCTCATCAATGAACAGAACATCACCTTCCTCCAGGTTGGTCAGCAGGCCTGCCAGATCACCGGGTTTTTCCAGAACAGGGCCTGATGTGATCCGAATCCCCGCGCCAAGTTCGTTAGCAATAATATGTGAAAGGGTGGTCTTGCCAAGACCCGGTGGTCCATGCAGCAACACGTGATCCAGTGCTTCATTCCTTTGCGAAGCAGCCTGAACAAATACCCTTAAGTTTTCAATTATTTTTTCCTGACCGGCAAAGTCCTCAAAAGAATCGGGTCGTAAAACCTTTTCTATCTCCCTTTCCTGCGGAGAAAGGTTTTCATTGTCTGGATTTAAGTTCTCGTTCAATTTTATCTGGACCTCATCTTTACCACAACAAAAATGCTAAAAAAACCACAAGGATTCTAAGTTGTTCAAATAATGTAGGGAAGATGTTGTATTAGGCAACCATTTTATTGAAACTTGCATCTCATATAAAGAAATATTTGCGCGAATGTTTAAAAAAGGCTTTCTGACTTTAATTATAGCAATTTCAACTTTTTCCTGGTCAATGGCTCAGGTCAAGTTAAATGAAATTGTTTGGGATAAAACGGTCCATGAATTCGGTGAATTGGAATTTGACGCACCGGAATTCAAAATTGCTTTCAGCTTCACTAATAAAAGTGCAAATGATTTTGTAATTAACAGGGTGTTAACTACATGTAATTGCACAGATGCTAAATGGCCTCAGACTATCATAAAACCTGGCGGAAAAGGAGTGGTGACCGTTACATTCCGTCCTGCCGGGCTTGCCGGAGACATCTTAAAGGAATTAAAGGTGTTCGCAAATTATTCAGATGCACAGTTCTATATCCTGAATATTGAAGGTAAGATAAAACACCCTGAACTGTTGGTTGATCAACAAACCATGACCAATCCGGTCAATTATTACGGTTATCTCAGGTTTTCGAAATATCAGCTGTTCTATGGCACGATCAAGAACAATTCAAAAGCAACGCAATCATTTATGGTGGTAAATGACCACAGTTCACCTATTTCAATTGGAGAAATAAAATCTCCAAAACCTTTTATCACCGTAAGTGCAAATGAGATGGAAGTTGATCCTGGAGATACCGGCACAATTAATGTGACCATTGATGCAACCATGATCAACGATTTCGGAGAATTATCGGATGAGATCCATTTGCACACAGGAGATCTGCTGTATCCTGTCAAAACGGTCGAACTTTACTACAATGTACAGTATGCCTTTAAGGATTCTAAAAGAGCGTTGCGAAAAGCACCAAAGGTATACCTTGACAAGAAAAAAGTGGACCTGGGCAATATGAATGAAGGGGGCAAAAAGAAAGGTACGGTTACCATCACCAACAAAGGGAAAAAGGATCTTCTCCTTTTAAAGATGGAGACACATTGCAGTTGTACAGTAATAAATTCGTATCCGGATCGATTGAAAAAAGATGAAAGTGCTGTACTTACAATAGAGTTTGACGCTTTGTTCAAGAAAGGCAGACAGAACAAAGTAATTACCATTTACACCAATGATCCATTGAATTCGAAGGTTGATATAACTGTCTCCGCAAATGTTATTTCCCACGAATAAATAGGTTCCCTGAGGTTTGTCCGGCAGGACATATTTTCCGATTTTATCAGGAACCCTGACCTTTAGCAGTTCATTATTATTTTGGTATTATTTTTGATCAGTAATAGTCATGAAACTGCGAACATTAATTCCTGTACTGGCTGTAAGTATCATTTCTGCATTTGCTACGTCATGGTATGTATCACAAAATATACGGCATTTGCCTAATGCTGAAGCCGAAATCACGGACGTAAACAGTACTACCGATATACATAGAGTGTCGAATACCGGATCTTATGTAGTTGAAAGTGCAGATTTTGTTTACGCCTCAGAAGTAAGTACACCGAGTGTCGTTTTCATCAAAACAGAATCTCAGGCACAGGCATCTTCGTCGTTCTGGTTTTTTGGTTACGATCCTTTCGGAAGAATGGGCAAAGTTTCGAGTAGCGGATCAGGGGTTATTGTGAGTAAGGACGGATATATAATCACAAATCATCACGTTGTTAAAAATGCGGATAAAATTGAAGTTGTACTGGACAAAGGAAAGCGTTCTTATCCGGCAAAGATCATTGGTACCGCCGCTTCATCAGATCTTGCTCTGATCAAGATTGAAGGGAAAAACCTTCCTGCTATTTCCATAGGGAATTCGGACAATGTAAAGATCGGAGAATGGGTTCTTGCCGTAGGCAACCCTTTTAACCTTACTTCCACCGTAACAGCTGGAATTGTGAGTGCAAAGGGAAGAAACATCAACATTGTCAACAATGCATTCCCAATTGAGTCTTTCATCCAAACAGATGCCGCAATTAATCCCGGTAACAGCGGTGGCGCGCTTGTAAACCTGAAAGGCGACCTGATAGGATTGAACACAGCGATCGCTTCACAAACAGGGGCCTACGTAGGTTACGGTTTTGCGATACCGGTAAATATCGTTGTGAAGATCGTAGATGACCTAAAACAATTCGGCCAGATCCAAAGAGGTTTTGATGGTTTGGACGTCGTGGACCTTAATGCGGACCTCATAGATCAAACCAAACGGGAAGAAGGGGTGTACGTAGTTCGCGTTAACTCAAACAATCCAAATACGGTCGGAAAATTCAAGGACGGGGATCTTATTATTAAAGTGAACGGCCATTTAATAACAAGCAAAGCGCAATACGATGAGCTGCTCGCCTACCAAAGGCCCGGCGACAGCATGCATTATCTGATACTGAGAAATGGCGCTGAAAAAGAGATCGATATAACACTGGTAAACGATGAAGGAACGACATCACTGAATAAAAAGGTAAGTGTCCGATCCGAAGAACTGGGAGCCGAATTTGAAATTGCAACCAAGATCGAACGAGATCTTTACAATATTTCTCATGGTGTTAAAGTCAGCAGCATTACCAGTGGTAAAATAAGGGAAATGAGACTTCAGGAAGGATTTATCTTTCTGGAGATCAATGATAAGAAAGCAGATAACCTCAACGAATTTGTCAATTATCTTGAAAAAGCGAAAGGTCAGGTTAGAATTACGGGCATATCGCCTTCAGGTTCAAAACAATTCCTGTCCTTCTACATATATTGATGAGCACCTTATATATTTGACCCAAAGAACTGCTACATGAGAAATATTTTCACATTTACCCTCCTGCTGATCGTTGCGACAATTGCCAGTGCAGATATTGAACCGAAATTAGTAAAAACAGAATTTCAGCTCAATGGAATGCAAAGTGTTGGTAACCACGGATTTATTTGTTTAAGTAAAGCAAATGACAAATCATCCTGCCAGGTCACGCTTATCGATCTTGACCTCAACGAGATATGGAGCGTTCCTTTGAATTACGAGACATCTAAAAAGAAATCAGCACCCCACGATGTTGAGATCATACATGACAATGAATTCATCTACTGGATAAGTAAAGGCAGCAAAGTAAGATATGCCAGGTTGAGCATATCAGACGGAGAAATTATCACGCCCGAGAAAGAGATCATAGGAACGGAAAAACTAGACAATCATTTAACTGAGATAATTGCGCGTAACGGAGAGCTTTACGTTCTTGCAAATGAAAGAGGCAATATCCAGATCTATCATGTCGAAGATCATGCCCTGTCAAACGATCCCGTAGCGCTTGTTTCTTCGGGTTTCAGCGACGCGCCGCGACAATACGGGTGTCTTATTGAAGGCAATATCTGCACTTATGCTTATAAGGTCGACCGGAACCATTCCCGGATGGAGCTGAACATGACACTGCACGATATAGATGGCAAGGAGGTCAGGAACATTACCCATGTTCTGTCCTCTGCCTCATACAGCTTTGGTTTTAATTCAAATTTCGATCGCAGTCTGTTAACTTTTAGCAAATTAGAGAACAGTCTGATCGCATTTGGCAAGCTAGACTACCAATTCAAGAACGGATATGTTGACAACCCGGAGGAGACCGCATTTACGGGATTCTGGGTCGTAAAGATAAACACGGACCTTTCAGAAAACTCTTACGGTGAGTTTCCTTTCGTTGAACTCGATCAGGTAGTACCGGCCGGTACCATTTCAAGATATGTTTACATTGATCTGAAAGAAGACGAAAATGAAGACATCTACTTCAATTTCACGGTACAGTCGGTTGTTTTCGATGCCTATACCTACATCTTTCATCTTTCGCCGATGTTGGAATTAAAACACGCCAACAAAGGCAAAATAGAGCGTAACTTTTTCGACTACAATAATTACGGCGTAAGGAATATAGCGCGATCGAACAATATCACCATGCGCTCGGACATATGGAGGTATCAATCCATCGTTTTCCTTCCAATGATCACCAACAGTTCAGGCATGTATTCAAGAACAATAGAAGCCATCAAACAACTGTATGATGCAAATGAGAACATCCATAAACAGGACAAGATATTTGCTTTCCATTCACAGGGGAAATGGGTGTACATCATGGAGTATACTACCGAATCTAACGGGACCTTAAAATTCTATAAGGCCGAGCGTTAGTTAAATCAGTAATATCAGGTAAAGATTCTCAGAGTTCAGAAGTTTCGTGAAATTCAATGTCCGGATTATTCTGACGTGCCATTTGCAGTACATATGCGCTAGAAGCAAGATAAACTTTGTTCCCTTCTTTATCTGCGGCGATCTCTTTTGGTTTGTATTTTGAGAATTCCAGTATTTTATCTTCGTCTCCTGTCATCCAGCATGCTTTATGGATTGGCACAGGATCAAATCGACAGGAAGCTCCGTATTCATGCTCCAACCTGTATTTAATTACCTCAAATTGCAATTCTACAACGGTTCCTATATACTTCCTGTTGCCTGGGTTCTGACGGAACAACTGTGCCACTCCTTCATCTGTCAATTGTTCGATGCCCTTTTCAAGTTGTTTTGTCTTCATTGGGTCGGTGTTAATGACCTCCTTGAAGATCTCCGGTGAGAAACTTGGGATCCCTTTAAAGTGTATCTCCTCCCCTTCTGTAAGCGTATCTCCGATCTTAAAACTTCCGGTATCATACAGACCGATCACATCTCCAGGGAAAGCCTTTTCAATAACGTTCTTGCTTTGAGCTAAAAAGTTATACGGGTTACTGAACCTTATTTTCTTATTAGATCGAATGTGCCGGTAAAATTCATTTCGTTCAAATGTCCCCGAACAAATTCTGAGAAATGCTATCCTGTCGCGGTGTTTCGGATCAAGGTTTGCATGTATCTTGAAAACAAAGCCTGAAAATTCTTCTTCGCCCGGCTCAACTACGCGTTCTACTGCTTCTCGTGGTTGGGGTTCCGGTGCGATCCGAATGAAGGTATCCAGCAACTCTTTTACACCGAAATTATTCACTGCAGAACCAAAGAAAACCGGAGCCAGAAGGCCGGCTCTGTACATCTGCTCATCAAATGGTTCATATACACCGTTGATCAGTTCAACATCATTTCTCAGATCTTCTGCGTCCTCTGATCCCACCATTTTATCCAGTAAAGGCGAACTGATGTCATCAATGGTTACTACATCTTTTGATTTTTTAGTCTTGTTGGCCTCAAAGAGATTCAGTTCATTGTTGTAAAGCAAATACACCCCCTTGAACTTTCTGCCCATGTTGATCGGCCAGCTTAAAGGCCGGGTGGATATACTTAATTCCGATTCCAGTTCATCCAAAAGGTCGAACGGATCTTTACCGTCGCGGTCAAGCTTGTTGACAAATATTATAACAGGCGTGCTCCTCATTCTGCAGACCTGCATCAGGCGACGTGTTTGTTCTTCAACACCTTTGACACAGTCAATGACCAGAATGACCGAATCAACAGCTGTTAATGTCCGGAATGTGTCTTCGGCAAAATCTTTGTGGCCTGGAGTATCCAGAATATTTATTGTCTTACCGCCATATTCGAAAGCCATTACAGATGTCGCCACAGAGATACCTCTCTGTTTCTCTATCTCCATAAAGTCGGAAGTGGCCGTTTTTTCTATTTTATTGCTTTTAACTGCTCCCGCTGTTTGGATCGCACCACCAAAAAGCAACAATTTTTCAGTTAATGTCGTCTTTCCGGCATCAGGGTGACTAATTATGCCAAATGTTCGTCTTTTAAGAATTTCCTTCTGCAGGTTCATATTTGCGGGTGCAAAAATCGTTAATTGATGGGAGATTAATGACCTCTTCAGTCATTTAGTGTGATAATATCAAATCGTTGTAAATTTGGACCAATATGAAAAGAATAACTTTACTGCTTTCATTATCAGTTGCTTTATTGCTCCTATTTGCAAAATGCGGCGGCCCTTACAAAAAGGTCATTTCTGATCTAAAGCTTGAAGACGGCCTGTATGCGGAGATCAAAACGGACAAAGGAAATATCTACATAAAGCTTGAACCTGAAAAGGCACCGTTAACAACAGCAAGCTTTGCAGGACTTGCAGAGGGAAAAATAGAAAATACTTTCAGGGAAGCAGGGCAGCCTTACTTTGACGGGCTGATCTTCCACCGGGTAGTTCCGGATTTTGTAATACAAGGTGGAGATCCAACAGGGAAAGGAAGCGGAGGACCTGGTTACCGGTTCAAACAGGAAATTCACCCCGATCTTAAACATGACGCTCCAGGCATCGTGGCAATGGCTAATTCTGGTCCAAACACGAATGGTTCTCAGTTTTATATCACACACAAGGCTACTCCACACCTGGACGGCGGATACAATGTCTTTGGTAAGGTGATCAAGGGAATGGACGTGGTCAACGCTATCCAGCAAGGCGATAAAATGATTACTGTTCGAATAATAAGGGCGGGCAAGGATTATGCTAATTACGATCCGGCAGCACAATTTAAAGCAAACAAGTAAATGATGGATGGAGAGATCCAGATGGAGCAGATCCAGACCAACCTTGGGAATACTGCGATCGAAGTACTATACGATGCCAGGAAAAAGAAAGCACCTGTAGTGATCTGGTGCCCGGGACCCGGGATCAATAATCAATGGAAATGCGTTCAGGCCATAGGAATCCGCCTGGTTGAGGAAGGACTCATGGTGCTAATGGTGCAACCTTCATTTGAAAAGGAAGAACCTATACAATCAACCATCACTACCTACCTTAACGATTACCTCATTGCACTGGAATGGCTGGTATCAGAAGAGTTTGAACTCAATGATTATGGAGATACCGGTGATATCACAATTGTCGGTATTGACAGGGGAGCTGCGGCAGGCATGATATTCACGCTGGAAGATCCGAGGATCAGGCAGATGATCGCTCTTTCACCTCTGATAGACCCTATTTCGGTCATATCAGCCAGCAATGAAAAAGAACTCATATTGAGATCGGCGGCCGGGAACCAAATGAGATCAACGAAATTATATGAAGAAGATTTTCGACAGAACCTTGTTCGGTTAAACTTACAGAGCAATATTGCTAAACTGGATAAGACACTGTATATCTTTTATGGCGAGAAAGAAGACCCTAAGCATGTGGACGACATTCGAAAAGTATACGAATTTGTAGGTCACGCTATAATGATACAAATAGAGAACGTTGGTCACGAACTTGGAATTCAGGCAGAATCAGAGGATTTACCAGAGGCATGGATGTCGTTGTCCGAAGATATTGGAGAGATCTGTCAGTAAAAAACTTGCACGAACAGTTTATTAAAGCTTATCTGGCCACTGTATAAATTCAGCCACTATCGATATCAATAAAAAGAATAGGCACTAACTGACCAATCTCAAACATCTGCTTTGAATAGATTGTTAAATTTGCATCAAAATTTGATCACTAAAGAAATGAGTAATTCCAGCGAACATCACGAATGCGTAATAATAGGTTCCGGTCCTGCCGGATATACTGCTGCCATCTATGCAGCCAGAGCGGACATGAAGCCAGTTGTATATGAAGGTCTTCAACCCGGTGGACAGTTAACAATTACCACTGACGTTGAGAACTATCCCGGCTATCCGAATGGTATTCTTGGTCCTGAAATGATGGACAATTTCAAGAAACAGGCGGAAAGACTAGGTGCGGACGTGAGGTTTGGAATGGTCACAGATGTAAAATTATCTGATGGAGGAATTCATGAAGTATACATCAATGACCATTTAATAACCGCTGACACGGTCATCATAGCCACTGGTGCTTCTGCCAAATGGCTGAACATCCCTTCAGAACAACGACTAAATGGAAGCGGTGTATCAGCTTGCGCTGTATGCGACGGATTTTTCTATAAAGGAAAGGATGTAGCCATTGTTGGTGCAGGTGATACTGCCGCCGAGGAAGCGACCTATCTTTCCAAAATTTGCAATAAGGTGTATATGATCGTTCGTAAAGATCATTTCCGTGCATCAAAAGCAATGCAGCACCGGGTAATGAACACTCCTAATATTGAAGTCCTTTTCAATTCTGAAACGGATGAGGTCCTTGGTGAAATGCTGGTCGAAGGTGTCAGGGTCCGGAATAATGTTACCGGTGAGAAAAGAGAAATACCGATCAATGGGTTCTTTGTGGCGATCGGTCACAAACCCAACACCGATATTTTCAAAGACTATATCAATATGGATGAACAGGGATATATCATTACCGCACCTGATTCCAGCAGGACCAATTTAAAAGGAGTTTTTGCCTGTGGTGATGCTCAGGACAAAATATACAGGCAAGCGGTAACAGCTGCTGGATCAGGCTGTATGGCAGCTTTGGACGCAGAACGATACCTATCTCATAAAAAATCCCCGGCAATGGTGGATTAATAAGGATCAACATCCACAATGATGCGTGTTCTCCGGTAAGCTTTGTCCGACCTGACCCTGTTTATCTGGTCCCAGATCTGTTTTTTAGTTCCTTTTGTTGAATGCCCTATAGGCAATTTAATGAGAACACTCTTAAGATACAGGCCCCTTATCTTGCTAATGTAAGGTTCCTGAGGGCCGAGTAAACGGTCTCCGAACAACGGTTTTAACAGATAGACGAGGTAATCTACTGCCTTGCCAGCATTCGCATACGATTTATCTCGTACCTGAATATGAATAAGCCTGAAGAATGGAGGATAATGAAACTTCTCCCTTTCGTTGATCTCCCTGTGATAGAGCGACCGGTAATCGTCTTCCATTGCATATAGTACGACGGGATGTTCCGGCTGAAAGGTTTGTACAAGAACCTGGCCCTGATCTTCCCTGCGGCCTGCTCTCCCACCCACCTGTGTGATCATCTGAAATGCACGCTCATGTGCCCTGAAGTCCGGAATATTCAATGAGTGGTCAGCGTCCAGTATCCCTACCAGCCGGACATGATCAAAATCTAATCCTTTGGTTATCATTTGTGTCCCTATCAGTACATCGATCTCTCGATCCTCAAACCTTTTAATGATCGTTTCAAAGGCAGATTTGGTCCGTGTCGTATTTGCATCAAATCTCTGAGTGACAATATCAGGAAACAGTAAATTCACTTCATCCTCTACCCTTTCTGTCCCATATCCTTTCAGTTGGATAGCTGTATCTCCGCACGCAGGACACTGATTCACGGGTTCACGACTATACCCGCAATAATGGCACTTTAAACGGTTTTCATACTTGTAGTACGTAAGCGTTATATCGCAGTGAACGCATTTTGGAGCCCAACCACAGGAATCGCATTCTGTTACAGGAACATACCCCTTTCTGTTCTGGAACAATATGATCTGTTGCTTTTCATCGAGAACAGTTTTCATGCGGTCCTTCAATGTAAAACTGAACAATCCAACCACTTCTTTCTGCTTTTTCGATCTTCTCATATCGATCGATTCATAAGCAGGAGCATCTACACCGCTATAACGCCCCGACAACTCAACAAGTTCGTATTTACCTGTCTCCGTATTATGAAAACTTTCGAAGGATGGCGTAGCGCTGCCCAATACAACTTTAGCCTCAGCCAGTTTACCAAGAACTATTGCAGAATCCCGGGCATGGTATCTTGGAGAGGGTTCCTTTTGCTTATAGCTGCTCTCATGTTCTTCATCAATGATTATCAGACCCAGATTATTGAAAGGCATGAACACCCCGGATCGTGGTGCCATAACAATGCCAATCTCTTCTTTAACCAGTTTATTCCATATCTCCATTCTTTCATTCATCGAAAATCTTGAATGAGAGACCATGACCTGATCACCAAAATAAGAACGAATTCTCCGAATAAGCTGTGTGGTCAGGGAAATTTCCGGTAACAGGTAAAGTACCTGCTCTCCCCTGCTCAAGGCTTCCTCCATCAATCGAATGTAGATGTGTGTTTTGCCACTGGATGTCTGACCGTAAAGAAGCACGACCTTATCTTCTTCAAAACCGGCTTTCACCTGATCAAGAGCAACTTCCTGATCAGAATTCAGCTTATTATCCCTAAGCTCATCGGGATAATCGACTATTATGCGATCTACTTCAACAAAATATTCTTCAAGTATCCCTTTGTCGATCAGTGTTCTGATAGTGCCTGAACCTGTCCCGGACTTCTTTGCAAGCAATGCACTTTCCATTCCTCCGGATCCATCCTTTTCAGAAATAAGCAGCATAACTACATTAAGTTGCTTTGGCGCTTTCTTCTCTAGTGTATTGAAAACATCAGTTAAAAGGTCATTCTCAACAATATGGTCAGCGATACGTATCATACGCACCTTTTTAGCTGCGTATTTCTCTCTTATGTCCTCAAAAATCTCAATATATCCACGATCGTACAGCGATTTAATGTATTTGTACGGATTAGATCTACCTATGGCCTCAGCAACCTGGTCGATGGTTAGATCAACCCCGGTGGCCAGGACATCCATAATTACCAGTTCCAGCGGATCTATTTTCGTGGAAATGACCTGATCCCTGATAGTTACCCAGTCAGAAGCCATCTCTGAAATGGACACCTTGCTCTGACTTTCAAGTTTCATTGCCGCAGGGAACGCCGCATTCATGACCTCGCCTAAAGTACACATGTAGTATTCTGACATCCAAGACCAGAACTTGAGTTGTGTTTCAGAAACGACAGGATCAATATCCAGGACAGAAAGAATGTACTTTGCCTCATAACCGATCGGTGGCTGATCAGAAATTTCAAGAATAATACCAGAATAGATCTTCTTCTTTCCGAATTGCACGATGGCCCTTTTCCCAACCTCTACCTCCTGCACCAGTTCCCTGGGCACACGATAAGTGTACTCCTTCTGCAAAGCCAGGGGTAAAAGGATCTGCACAAACCATGTTGACTTTTCGTTCAATTCCAGACCAGTAATTTATTATCCATTCTTAATGTGATCGTAATCAATCATCAAATTTATACAACCTTTTGAAACGACTACTTTTATTACAATTATCTGGGTTCTGTTGAATTCAATTAACCTAAAAACTATTCACCTTTACTTTAGCAACAACAAAACCTAATCAAACATCTTAGGAAATTCAAGGAATTCTATAATACCCATTGAAGGCAAAATGTCGGTCCATGAATTGACTTTAAATTTATAACATGCGATAGCAGCTGTGGGCATATTATCAATTGATGCATTCCCAAGTACGTTAACTGCATTAGTAATACCAGGGTTATGCCCTACATACAGGACCGTTTTCGCGGTTTCAGGTAAAAGTTTTATCCGGGAAATGATCATTGAAAAATCCGCCCCGTAAAGCCTCTCCTCATCTAAGATCTTTCCCTTTGGGTAACCGATCTTCTTTGCTACTGCCTGCGCCGTCTTCATTGTCCTTTTCGCAGAACTACAGACTATAAGGTCAGGTATGATCTTATGTTCTGCCAGTCGTTGCCCCATTTTCGAGGCATCAATAGTACCCCGCTCATTTAAAGGCCGGTCAAAGTCACTGAGGTCACTGTTGCTCCAACTGGATTTAGCATGTCGCATGATAACCACTGTTTTCATCTCAATTTACCTTTAGTAGTTTAATTCCTAATAATATCCAGGACAGAATCAGAGATAGTCCGCCAAGAGGTGTGATCATGCCCAACCAGGTAGCATTTGGTATTCCGATCAATCCCCGAACAGCAAGCAGGTATAGACTAAAGCTAAACAATAAAATCCCTCCTATTTGTAAATACCATATGGCATTCCCTACCTGGATGTCCAGTTTAAAAAACAATAAAGGAAGGACTAAAAGTGAAATACTATGGATCATCTGGTACTTCAAACCTGTTTCAAGCACAGCCAATCTTTCACTGTTGATTTGCCCCTCAAGCCAGTGAGCACCAAAGGCTCCAAGAATAATTGTGAAGGCCATACTGAATGCTCCGATCGCAGAAATCTGATTCATGGTGCCGAAGATAGCAGTTTATAAGTATCAAAATAATGTCGTGGATATATAAAATCTGATAATCGGGTATCTCACCAATAAATCGTTATTCTTGTATAAGATCAAGTACTTATTACTATGTTAAATCAAAGGAACGCCCGTTTTCTATTTTTTTTTGTTGGCTTTTTCGTGTTCATCTCTGCAGGTTGCGTACGTGACCTCATAGATACTGCAGATGAACTTGGGGATATCAAATCGGTCAAGTGGAATCCGGTTCTTGCTATACCTTTGGTCAAAACTGAGCTCACTCCAGATGATCTGCTTAAACAATACAATATTGATGTCGTTCGAACTGATGATGAAGATCTTTTACATTTTATTTACGAGAGTAAATTTATTTCTGTTCAGGCAGACGAGATCTTCAGTATCCCTGATCAAAACAATAATTTTTCTTTTATTCTCGGTCCTATCGGCGCAACGGCGCTTCAAAACAGTGGCTCCTATACTGCCACTATCCCAATAACGATCGATTTTACCATCGCAGATATTGAGATCGATTCAATGATCTTAAAGACGTGCGATCAAATCCTTCAAATGACCTCTTCCATTCAGCACGATATTGCTGTGGTAGCTAGATTTCCAGACATTTTCCGCAACGGAACACCATACAGCATCAGCTTCAACAGCCCGTATTCAGGCTCGGCTCATAACGTCGCACGAAACGCTTCTCTTGCCGGAGCTAAATTCATTTGTACCAATGGCCCTCAGGGATATAACCAGATCCGTATCAATCTTGACCTGACATTTACTAAAAGAGGCAGTAATCCCATTAACTCAACCGACATGGTCGCGTTCACCAACCAGTTCAATAACAACCAGTTCAGAGTTTTCTGGGGGCTTGGAAAAACAAGTACCCTTTTCCAGACCAATGACTCCATTGAAATTACCATATTCAGTAACAGGACGCAAGGATCATTTTCTGTGGTTAACCCCAGGTTTGTAGTCAAATTCGCCAATAGTTTTGGTGCAAAGATCAATGGTGACATCAATAATCTTTATACATGGAATCCACAGATAGGTGATGAGGTACTGACCGGTATTCCTTCGCCATTGCCGATCCCCAGTCCGACAAACGCACAGATGGGGATGATCCTGTACGACTCTTTTGTTCTAGACAATAACAACAGCAACATCACTTCGGTCATCAATAATTTACCGCATGGGGTATATTATGATTTCAATGCAATTATCAACCCTCCGGGCAACTCAAACAGGAACTTCGTTTTAGATACCAGTCGATTTGAAACGGATGTTTATGTGGACATCCCTTTGAATGGGACAGCCAGTGATTTTGTCCTTGAAAGAATACAAGATTTTGAACTTGATATTGATTCGACCATCGACAAAGTGGAGTACGCTCTTTTCAGGATAAATGTAGATAACGGATTCCCTGTGGACCTCGGATTTCAACTCTATTTTGAGAAAGATGACGGCACACTTATCGATACAATGTTTGAAGACCAACTGACGATTGAATCCGGTGAGCTGGATGCTAACGGTAAAGTTATCCGAGCTGTCAATACCATTGAGGATGTGAAAGTAACCAATGAAAAGTACGAACGACTAAAAACAGCAACTAAAATGCGAGTCAGGGCAAGACTCGACACGCGTACCGACGGAGGTGGAAACCAGGATCCTGTAAAGTTCTACTCAGAGTACAGGATGGGTTTAAAGATCGGCGTTCAAACTAAACTATCCATCATTTCTAACTAAGTGACTATTATGAGAAAGATATTCGTTTATCTGATATTGACATCGGCTGCAAGCCTGAATGCGCTTGGGCAACAGAACATGACCTTATATCACATGACTACCAGTCCGCAGCAGCTTTACGCTAACCCTTCATTTATTCCCGATGCGGAGTGGTTCATAGGTATTCCCGGCGCTTCGTCGCATCATTACAATATGGCATTCACAAGATTGGACATAAATGACTTTTTAAATGCCGTTGAAAAGCCAGCACCTGATTCATCAGTATTGAACGTCAGTAAACTTACCAATCTGTTTGGCGAAAATAATTACATGGGCCTTCAGTACAATCTTGATCTGATCCATTTCGGGCTTAAGGTCAAAAATTCATACATCACCGGCAACATATCAGTTCACAACAACTTTCAAATGAATGTCCCCGGGGATCTTTTCAAATTTCTATTTGAAGGAAATGGGGGTAAAAACCTGGGTGAAGAATTTGATTTCGGTCTTGGTATTGATTTCCTTGAATATACGGAGATCGGGATTGGTTATGCAACGCGACTTTTGGATGACAGACTTATGATCGGAGCCCGCGGTAAGTTCATTAAAGGACTTGCGGCCCTTGAGACACAAAGGAATGATATCTCATTCTACACTGACCCTAATGACTTTACACTTAAGGTTAGATCCGACCTTAGATTCAACATGGCAAATTCCTACACAGATATCTCTGACCCCAACAACAATGACGACTGGAAAACGCCAGGTAGTGCTGCTGATCTGTTCAGAACAAATAATACGGGATGGGGACTTGATCTTGGAGCTAAAATGAAAGTGAACAGCAGAATTGAGATTTCCGGTGCTATCAACAACCTTGGCTGGATCAACTGGAACAAGCATACCAAGAACTATTTCTCTGCAAACCCCGGTGCCTACATTGAATATGACGGCGTTGATTATAAGGAAATATTTGACACCACAGGTAGCTTTAAGGAAGCTTTTGAACAGGTTGGTGATTCTCTTAAGAAACAGCTGGCCCTGGATTCATCATATGCTGGATTTCAAACGGACCTAAGGCCTGAATTTTATATCGGTGGAACACTTGAAGTTATTGAAAACCATAGAGCCGGTATACTTTTCTATGGCAGTTTGTATCAGCATAAACTGTATCCTGCGTTCACACTTTCCTGGAATTCAAAACTGAACAATGTCGTGGCACTATCTGCATCGTATACGTTGATCCATGGCACCTATACTAATATTGGACTCGGGTTTACATTAAACGGCGGTCCTGTCCAGTTCTATTTTGTTTCAGATAATCTTTTCGGGGCTTTTGACGTCAGAAGTTCAAGTGTCGTGAATTTCAGAACCGGATTAAACCTCACTTTTGGACGTAAGAAAGAAGTTGAGCCGGGAAATGTGTTTTGATTTCTTCGGAGGATAGATCTGATGCTATCCATTGAAATTCTTTGTCCTTCCTGAACCAGGTCAACTGCCGTTTTGCATAATTCCGTGTATGCTGCTTGATCTTTTCAACAGCCACATCGCGGGTAGTTTTCCCTTCAAAATAGTCAAAGAGTTCTGTATACCCCACTGTTCTCAAAGCATTTAATTCTTTGAATTTAAAAAGCATGCGGGCTTCATCTTCCAGTCCGTTTTCCAGCATCTGGTCTACGCGATCATTTATCCTTTGGTATAATTCCTCCCTGTCAATAGAGATACACCATTTGATAAGCTCAAAATCTGTTCTGAATCCAGGGATCGACACCTTTTCATCTTTCGATCCGGATCGCATCCCGATCTCGATCGCGCGGATCAGTCGTTGTGGATTATCGGTTTCAATCCTCTGCTTATCGCCGGGATACAGTGTGTAATATTTTTCCTGTAAAGCCTTGATTCCATTTGACCTGAAAAGTTCGTCTAATTCAGATCGAAGCTCGTGGTCAGCCGAAGGCAAAGGGTCAAATCCTTCCAGTAACGCTTTAAGATAGAGTCCAGTGCCACCTGCAACCACTATTACGTTGTGCCTTTCAAATAAGGCATCAATGCTTTTTCTGGCTTCTGCGGCATAAGATCCGGCATTTAATGGCTCATGAATAGAATGGCTGGCTATGAAATGATGTTTGATCGCTTTTAATTCTCCTTTGTCGGGTCTTGCCACTCCGACATTCATCTCTTTATAAACCTGCCTGGAATCTGCTGAAATGATCTCAGCATCAAATAACCGGGCTACACGGATCGCCAGAGAAGTTTTACCAGACCCCGTGGGACCGCCTATAACAATAATATATTTCCGGGGTTGGTCAATCAAAGCACAACCGATCAGTTTTGATCTTCTTCTTCTTCTTCAATAAAATCATCTTCCTCCTCTTCATCCATTTCATCCAACTCAGGGGAATCAACTCCTTCCGGCATTTCATCCACCATAAGGTCGTTTACCATCTCATCGAATTCAGATATATCGGTAGTATGGACCGGTTTATACTGTTTTGGCGCAACCCCATGCGACTTGACCAGCATTGGAAAGTCTGTGGAATCGGATCTCGATATTTTGACCAGCTGAACCCTTAATGTCCAGTTCGCCTCAAAGTCAGTTACATATAAAATCTTCTGATGCGGATCAATTACAAACTGGTTCAGCTTTGCATCTTTCATTTCAGCAACTCCTCTGTCCGATTCTGTGCTGATCTCCTTTCCCATCCGCCAGTTGTCTCCCGACATATAAAAAGATGCCGGTTTAGAGTTGTCAAATCCAATTGCTGCCTGAATTGCATTATGCAGGTCAAAAAAGGACTGGCCAGCCCTGATCTCAATCAATCTCTCTACCTCGTCAACATCTTCAAAAGTGACACGGAAGCGGTAAATTATTGCACTCATACTTCAATATTGAAATGGATCTTCAACCCCATTTCATTTCCTTTTTGTTTAACAAATTTAAGGGCATCCCCTCGATTATTTTTTATCAATCCGTCAAGTACTGCATCCTTTAAAGCACTTTTGATCACGCCAACCTCCTTACTAGGTTTAAGATCAAACAATTGCATGATTTCTTCTCCAGTTACAGGAGGTTGAAAATTGCGAACACGGTCGCGTTCTTCAACATCTTTTATCTTTTGCTCCACTGTTTCCAGATTTTGCAGGAAGCGAGCCACCTTTTTTTCATTCTTTGATGTGATATCCGACCGACATAAGATCAGGAGGCTTTCAATATCATCGCCAGCATCAAAGAGCAATCTGCGAATTGCGCTGTCAGTTACGATTTCCATCGAAAGAACGATGGGGCGTAGATGAAGCAGCACTATTTTTTGCACAAACTTCATATTTTCATTGAGCGGAAGTTTTAATCTACGGAATATCGGCTTCACCATTTTTGATCCTAGATATTCATGACCGTGAAAGGTCCAGCCTTCCTTTTCATCGAATCTCTTGGTCGGTGGTTTGGCGATATCATGAAGAATAGCAGACCAACGAAGCCAAAGATCATCCGAGCGTTCGGCCACATTGTCCAAAACCTTTAAAGTATGATAGAAATTATCCTTGTGGCTTTGCCCGTTCCTTGTCTCAACTCCGTAAAGACCAACCATTTCCGGAAAGAACTGGTGCAAGAGTTTAGTATCGAAAAGTAGTTCGAAACCTACAGAAGGTTTTGAAGAGAGAACGATCTTGTTCAATTCTTCGGTGATCCGCTCCTGCGAAACGATCTTTAACCTTTCTGCATTCCTTGAGATGCCCATTAAGGATTCCTTTTCAATGGTAAATTGCAACTGGGATGCAAAACGGATCGCCCGCATCATACGAAGGGGGTCATCGCTATAGGTAGAATCAGGATCAAGGGGCGTTTTCAGTATACCGTTATCCAGATCTCTTAATCCGCCGAACGGATCGATCAGTTCTCCATAATTTTCTTTATTCAGGCTAATTGCAAGTGCATTAATTGTAAAATCTCTGCGGTTCTGGTCATCTGCTAAGGATCCGTTCTCCACAATAGGTTTACGTGAACTTTGGCGGTACGATTCTTTTCTTGCACCTACAAATTCAAAATCCCAATCGTCGTTCTTAATATGTGCTGTCCCAAAATTTTTATAGATAGACACAGCTCCGGGTTTCCCCATTCTTTCAGCCACTTTTAAAGCAAGTTCGATCCCGCTGCCAATGGTAACAAAATCGACATCTTTTGATATTCTGTGGAGAAAATGATCACGCACAAACCCTCCTACAACATAAACGTCGTGTCCCATTTCCCCTGCAACTTCACTGACAGTTTTAAAGATAGGATGATTCAGCACATCGGTCATGGCGGCAAAGGTCGCTATTTGATTTATAAAGTTTGTCCACTTTTTGGCATTTTATCAGAGGGAACGGATCATAATGTACAGATCTTCAGTAGGTGTTTGAACTTTGATCGGGATCACCTAGGTTTTAAACCAATTATGAGTAAAATCATGCAAACAAATCGTGCAACCCGTGCTGCAGAATAGCGCCGAATGATATATTTGTATAGTGCGGTTATTCAGGGCAAAGCAGATCAGAGGTCTTGATGAGGAAACACTCGTCGATCGTAAAATAATCTCCATGGAGCTAATGGAGCATGCTGCCATTGAATGTGCTCAGTGGATATTGTCCAATGTTAGCAAGGAAAGACCCATTGTAGTGGTTGCAGGTACTGGCAACAATGGAGGCGATGGTCTGGCTATCACCAGGATGCTTCACTTTTCGGGCTACAACGTCAAACTCCTTATTATAGGTAATGTCAAAAAAGGTTCTCCCGACTTTTATTCAAACTACATTATCGTTCAGCAAAGGTTTTCATCAGTACTTGTAGACGATCTACCATCGATAGATAAGAACACGCTGATCATCGATGCTTTATTTGGGACCGGTCTCTCACGACCTGTAGAAGGAGAAGCAGCGGAGATCATTGAAAAAATAAACAAATCAGCGGCTGAGATCATCTCGATTGACATTCCATCTGGGATGCCATCCGACCCCGTAAAGGATCCAGAAAGTTTTGCGGTCATGATCAAGGCGGACACGACCCTTACGCTTCAGATGCCCAAGTTGAACATGCTTTTGGCCGATCATGGGAATTGTGTGGGTAAAATGGTAATTCTTCCGATAGGAATATCTGAGGCTGCCATGAAGAAAACCCAGACAAATTATTTTTATACTGAGGCAAATGATCTTTGTGACGCATTCAAACCGAGGGAAAAGTTTGCTCACAAAGGCGTGAATGGACATGTATTACTTATTGCCGGAAGTTCAGGGATGGCAGGAGCCGCATACCTGGCTGCAAATGCAGCATTAAAAACAGGCGCAGGTTTGGTGACCGTTTATGCTCCTTCTGAAGTAATAAACGCCCTCCAGGTGAACAGTCCGGAGGTGATCTGCAGAACAGACCTGCCGGATATTGAACAGTTCGATTGTATCGCGATTGGACCCGGAATTGGGTCAGAACGAATTAGTACAGAAGAGATCATTGATCTGATAAAAAGTAGCAGAAAACTAAAAATACCGGTGATAATAGATGCAGATGGATTAAACGTACTCGCTTCCAACAAGAAAGAATGGACGAATGATCTGCTGAATAAAGTGATCGTCACACCACATCCTAAAGAATTTGACAGGATCTTCGGGGTTACTAAAAATCATGCTGAACGGTTGTCAAAAGCAACTAAGATAGCGGCTGACAAAGGAACAATTATTGTATTAAAAGGGGCCTTTACCTCCGTTCATATAAAGGACAATGTAAATTTCAACAGCAGCGGTAATCCGGGAATGGCCACTGCAGGAAGCGGTGATGTTCTGACGGGTGTTATAAGTGCACTTTATGCAGGTAGAGACAGCAGTTGTTCTTTGAATGAATTGGTAAAGAGTGCAGTTTATATTCATGGTCATGCAGGAGATCTTGCACGTAAAAGCATTGGAGATATCCTAATCGCGCGAGATATAATCGACCACCTTCCGGCAGCTGTTTCAAGTCTTACTAAACTGAGACACAATCAGTAATGATCAAAAGATGGAAGGTGATAATCCTACACAAACATGACGCATAGAATTGTCATAAAACGGAATTTTATTCGTTCTTTAATAAATCAATGGTAAGACGAATAATTAAACAATTTTTCAACTACTACATCGTGCTCAAAGCATGTTGGTCCATTGTTTTGTTCCAGGTGATCGGATATTTTGCACTTGTAGTTTTTGACCAGGGGCAGGATATCATACGTGGATTGACTCTGGCCGGCTCAGGGACAGCCATTCGTCACACAGTAGCAGGATTTATAGCATTAATGTTCTGGAGCTGGCAAAGCTGGCGCGGATCAAGAACCTTGCTTCATTTATCGTATTTCAACTTTTGGACCTACAGACCAAGATATTCATTCAGGGCACAGGTAATGATCCCTAGAATATTAGCATTCACGCCGTACCTTTTGTTGGCATGGGCCGCATATAAAGCCAACGGTCGTCAGATGAACAACCTCGTTATATTGTGTTTGTCCATCGGTCTGTGGTTTGTGATCTTTCTGTATTTCCGTAAGACCATAATTGTATGGCTCAGAGCCAAACGACCTAAGCTGATCCATTGGGTACCGGATTATATACCGATCAAGAACGGTGCTTATCCGGTAATTTTTATCTGGAAGAAACAACGCATCTGGCTAACCATTCGATTAGTTATCGTTATCGCAGCATTTATAGTGATCACCGTTGCACCGATATCTATAAGTCAGTATGTAGGTTCACTTACGCTTGTGCTTTTTGGATTTGGGACCTGGCTTGTGCTGGCATCCGTCATAAACTTCCTTGAATTAAGGTTGAATTTCCCAATATTTCTGTCATTGTTCCTGCTTGTCGTTGTTTTCAGTTTTTTCAATAACAACCACCGGGTATTGACCCTTAGCAAAAAAGTTCCTGAAAGAACCAATTTGCATCAGGCATTTGATAAGTGGATCGAGGACAAGAAAACTACAGAAGAAATCCCTGTCTTTCTGGTAGGTGCAGAGGGCGGTGGTATAAGGGCAGCTTACTGGACCGCATCTGTGCTTGGGTACCTGGAAGAAACACAGCCCGGTTTCTCCGACAACATTTTCACTTTCAGTTCAGTTTCAGGAGGATCTCTTGGCGTAATGGTTCATAATGCATCCCTTCTGCACAACAGGAAAAGAGTGTTAAGCACAAGCAGGTCAATGCTT
>DJML01000058.1 GCA_002436505.1 Bacteroidetes bacterium UBA6491
CCGAACATCATACCCTGGTCTCCGGCACCCTGTTCAGAATTGTCCCTGTCCACTCCCCGGTTGATATCTTCTGACTGTTCATGAATAGCTGAAAGTACTCCGCAGCTATTCCCGTCAAACATATATTCACTCTTGTTATACCCTATCTTATTGATAACGTTCCTGGCGATCTGTTGAACGTCAAGATAGGCCGTGGATTTAACCTCTCCGGCAAGAATTACCTGCCCGGTGGTCACAAGCGTTTCACATGCAACTTTCGACTGAGGGTCAAAAGCCAGGAAATTATCTATCAATGCATCACTGATCTGATCAGCTACTTTATCCGGATGTCCTTCAGAAACAGATTCAGATGTAAAAAAGTATGACATGCTCTCTTTTTAATTTAGCGTGCAAAATTAAGGATAGTTCAGTTAACTACACCTTTGTTTACCAGTTGCTCTTTTTCAATTTCTGATAATGTGCAGTTTAGAAATGTTTCGTTGATCAAACGATGGTACTTTTCCTGCTTCATGAATTGCTTAAGCGTTGAAATGGCAGGTGCGGCCAATCTTTGATTTAAACTTAATGAAGCACTGAAGAGGTGCTCAATGGCCTCTTTGTTTAAAAAGTTGATGGAAACCAATCCTTCAAATGCATTGATGCGGGTTCTGAATTCGTAGAGGTCTGAACTGTAATTGACCAACTCTGATTTGTACTGATCGTTTCCGGAGTTGACCTGATACACCAGCCATTTCACTCTAACTTCCTGACTCCTGCCAAATATCCCTGAGGTCTCATCAAGATATTTGACCGATTCTTCCGGGAAATTTCTCACTAGAAGTTCAAGGGCCTTGTTTATGTTGATGTAGCTAGAATCACGAAGAGACGACTCCACAACTGGTCTCATATTCTCCGTTACATTATTTATTGCATTCAGATAAGCTCTTCGTACCCGCAGATCAGCAGAAGGCAGCACACTAATAAGAAAACTTTCTGCCTCTACTTTTTTTGCTATTTTTTTAACGATCTCGGCCCGGATGGCATAAAATTCGTTTGCATTGTACGCCTGTATCATTGCCTGCAACGTTTCTTCGTCAATTTCATGCAAGGCTGCAATAGCATCGTAGCGGTCAATCATGTGCGCGGCATGGCTCATTTGTGACAATAACTCTTCTTGACTCCTTTGAAAAGAGAGCTTCTTGGTGAGTTCTGAATTCACATCAAAAAGGACAAAAGCAACTTCCTTTTGATCCGGATTCTCGAATTGGATCAGCTCTGTTTCCTTTTCTATCCAGACCTTCTTCTTTTCAGCGCTCCCATCTTTGTAATGGACCGCTACCCAGACGGGCATTTTAAACAGACCAATCACCTGGTCCTGCTCATGTATCTGTCGCACAACCATTTGTACTTTATTTCCTAGCAATTCCCAACTGACTTCATAGTGAGGTTCTCCTCCTTTATAGAGCCATTGCTCAAAAAACCAGTCGAGATTCATGCCGAGCTCGTCCTGGATCACCTGGTAAAGGTCATTGGTCTCTACATTCTGAAAAGCGTATTTGTCCAGATACGCATCTATTACTCTCAGGAAATTCTCATCTCCCAATACATAGCGAAGCATTTGCAGAACGGAAGAACCTTTCGGATATACTCTGGCGGTTCCGCCAAGCGAATGTGCTACCGGGTAGTTGTCTTTTAATGAAGCATTAAGAGCCTGGTTCACTTCACCACGTTGTGACATTTTGTATTCATCCTCTCCATAGAGTTCCCTGATGAACATTTTTGAATAGTAGGTAGCGAAACTTTCCTGAAGCCATGTCCCGTTGCTGCTTCTTGCCGTGACGAGGTCCCCAAACCACTGATGAGTCAGTTCATGTGCATTTACCCCAATGTAATTCCTGTCGTTGAAGGAATAGGCATCAGAAAGGAAAAAGTCCCCGAAAATTGTAGCTGAGGTGTTTTCCATGGCACCATAAATGAATTCCTGGACCATCACCTGGCTGTATGCCCCCCAGGGGTATTTGAACCCGGTTTCCTTTTCAAGGAACTCGATCATTTGCTCTGTATGCCTTGACGTGTATTCAACTTTATCTTCATGCTCCGGATAATACCAGAATTGAACCGGAACTCCCGTAGCTGTGGTGGTCTTTTTTACCGCGAATTTATCTATGGCCAACATCAGCAAATACCCTGCATGAGGATGGCGCATTTTGTAGTGCCAGGTTGTGGTACTATTTGATTTGCTCTCTTTCTTGCTTACAAGATCACCATTAGAAAGCACTTTGTACTCCGAATCAAAATGTATGATCGTTTCAGTAATGAATTTATCGTTGCTGTTATCATACATCGGTATCCAGTGTCTGTTATCAATGCCCTGACCCTGTGTCCAGATCTGTTTCCTCGTCTGATTCCTGGTGTCAGTCACTCCTTTGACATTCCACCCGATGAAATAGATGCCCTTTTTCGGTTTCGCCTCATACCGGATAGTAAGGATGTACTTCCCGTTGAGATTCATTTTCACTTTGCTCAGATCTAATACCAATCCTTCTTTAACAGTATGCCAGGTATAATTCTGAACAGCTGTTGTCTTCTTTCCTGACACCGTACTCAGAACTAATTTATTGATGGTTATATCAGGAGCATCAAATAAGACAGTGTCAATTTTTGTCCTTAACGGGGTGAACTCATGTGTAACCTCCCCGATCACTCTACCTGCTTCCGGCTCGAAACTAACATCAACTATCATCTTTTCTATATCCAGTGCATGCTCTCTAGGGCCCTTATTTGGGTCGACCAAATAGGATGTAATTGTCTGACTGTAAGACATTTGAAACAATACAGCCGTAAGCAAAGTGAACAATATTTTTCGCATGGTTCAAAAATAACAGAAAAAGTATACTACAATTTGCGTTTAAATTTGTTTAATAACTTACAAATGACATTAAACAAAAAGTTGGATTGTTGCTATTCTATCAAGGAGATGGAACGCTTATCTGGAATAAAAGCCCACACCATCAGGATATGGGAGAAGCGTTATAATTTGCTTTGCCCAGAGAGAACTGCTTCCAATATTCGCCTTTACTCGAATGTAGAACTGCGGAAGATCATCAATGTTGCATCGCTTGTGGAACAAGGAATGAAAATTTCTGAGATCAGTGAATTGTCCGATACGGATATATGTTCCATTATCGAAGATAGAGCTACCGGTAATGACCAGGATGTCAACGCAAAGACATATATAGATGGTCTTACATCGGCCATGATAGGAATGGATGAACAGCTTTTTGAGAAAATATTTAATTCCAGCGTTCTTAGGTTTGGAGTGGAAGGCACCTTTACAAGGGTTATATACCCTTATCTGGTTAGGGTTGGTACTCTTTGGGCGACCGACCAGATCATTCCTGCAAATGAACATTTCGCTTCACAACTGATCAAAAGAAAACTGTTCTGTGCTATTGACGGCCTGATGGCTCCTTCTGCAATGAATAAAAAAGTTGCGCTGTTCCTGCATGAGAAAGAAAACCATGAAATCGGCCTCCTTATGGCTGATTACATACTCAGATCATCCGGCTACTGCACCTGGAACCTGGGCGCCTCGGTTCCGATGTCCAATCTGAAACCTACTGCCGACCAATTGGATCCGGAAATACTATTTACTTTTATCGTTCTAAGTCATAATACTGAAGAAAGAAACGAATGGATATCTACACTTTCAGCATTATTCCCGAACCGTGAGATCTGGATCGCTATCCATAAGAACAACAACAGTCTGCCTGAATTCGAGAACGTCGTTTACTTGAATTCTATTGAAGATCTTAACGTCAAAATCTCAGCAAATTAATTTTCGCTACTGTTAACTGAACGTCATAAATTTTACATTCTAAACACTTTACCAAACAAACGTTTGGTAAAGTGGGTTTATTGAGTTAACTTGTGACCTCATGCCGGTACAAAAGACAGATAGAAAAGAGATCCTGAAAAGATCGCTGCATGTTTTCAAGGAAAAGGGCTATCATAAGACAACGATGGCAGACCTTGCAACGGCGTCTGGTTTGCTTAAGGGGAGCATGTATCATTATTTCTCTGGCAAGGAAGAGTTAATGGCTGAGGTACTGAAAATGCTAAAGAACCATTATGTAGATAAGGTCTTTTCTATTGCCTATGACCGCTCTTTTCCGGCCATTTTACGGCTTCAAAAACTCGCAGCAAGATCCGAAGAAATATTTATTAAAGAAAACGGCGGATGTTTTATGGTAAACACTGGACTTGAGACAGTGAACACGAATAAAAGTTTCACGACAATTATCAGGGATTTTTTTAACGAATGGATTAAATGTATTGCGTACATTTATAAAGAAATTTACACGCCTTCGGAAGCGGAATCACAGGCGAGGTACGCAGTTGCGGAAATAGAAGGATCGGTAATGCTGATGCAGATATATAATGATCCGAATTACCTCCTTCGAACAAACAAAAAACTGATAGCTGATTTTAGGAAAAGCAGCGAAAAACAATAACACCTGTTTAACTTATCATTATGATTTCATCTAAAATAAGAAAGATAAAAAAGGTAGCGGTCCTTGGTTCAGGGGTAATGGGTTCACGGTTGGCCTGCCACTTTGCAAACATCGGTTTAGAAGTTCTTTTACTGGATATTGTTCCTCCGGACTTGTCAGAGCAACAAGCGACCGACAAAAGAGCGCGGAACAGGATCACGGATGAATCTTTAAAAGCTGCCATAAGGTCAAATCCATCTCCGCTATACACCAAAGGTGCCTCAGCATTGATCCGAACAGGCAACTTTGAGGATGACATGGAAAAGATCGGTACATGTGACTGGATCCTGGAAGCGATAATTGAGCGATTGGATATAAAGCAAAAGATCTTTGAAACCGTCGACAAATTCCGAAAACCGGGGACTCTGGTATCTTCAAATACCTCGGGCATCCCTATTGAAATGATGCTCTCCGGTCGGTCAGAAGATTTCCAACAGCACTTTTGCGGGACACATTTTTTCAATCCGCCGCGCTATCTTGAACTGTTAGAGATCATCCCGTCTTCAAAAACGCATCAGGAAGTTATCGATTTTCACCTCCATTATGGTGATCTGTTCCTTGGTAAGAAAACGGTTCTCTGCAAAGACACTCCCGCCTTCATAGCAAACAGGGTAGGTGTATTCAGCATCATGGTTGCTTTCCACCTCATGAAAGAACTGGAAATGACCGTCGAGGAGATCGACGCATTATCAGGACCGGTGATTGGCCGTCCGAAATCAGCTACTTTCAGAACTTGTGATCTTGTCGGTATTGACACACTTGTTAAGGTCGCTGTCGGTGTAAAAGAGAATTGCCCTGACGACGAATCTGCTCATTTGTATCAGATCCCTGAATTTCTGAATACTATGGTTGAAAAAAAATGGATCGGAGACAAGAGCGGGCAAGGATTTTATAAAAAGGACAGGGATAAGGACGGGAACAGAATGATCCTGGCTCTTGATCTCAACACGTTGGAATACAGGCCCGCGGAAAAACCACGTTTTGAATCCATCGGAATGGCCCGGCAGGCGGCAAATCTTGAAGACCGGTTAAAAGCCATTGTTGCTGGCAAAGATAAAGCCTCAGAGTTCTTCAGGAGATCAATGGCCTACATATTCAGTTATGTCGCCCATCGTATTCCTGAAATATCAGATTCTCCATATCAGATTGACGATGCTCTTAAATCTGGTTTCGGATGGGAAATAGGACCGTTTGAGATGTGGGACCTATTTGGATTCGAAAGAGTTAAGAAATGGACGGACGCAGAAGGAATTTCATTGCCGGACTGGATCATTGAAGCATTCAAGGATGAGTCCTTTACATTTTACAGACCCACCGATGGTCAACGCCTGGTATATCAGCCTTCCAAAAAGGAGATGCTGCCACTCACAAGTGAAGCAAAGAACATTGTTCTAAAAAATTTCGGAAAAGACCGGATCGTGTGGTCAAACAGTGGTTGTGCCCTGTATGACATAGGTGACCAGGTGCTTTGTCTCGAGTTCCGGACTAAGATGAATGCGATCGGCGGAGAGATAATGCAAGGCATCAATAAATCAATAGAGATCGCTGAGACAGGTGACTGGAGGGGCCTTGTGATAGGCAACAATTCAGCTAATTTCAGTGCCGGTGCTAATCTGGCGATGATATTGATGTTAGCTATTGAACAGGAGTATGACGAACTAAACCTTGCCATAAAAACATTCCAGAAAACAGTCATGCGGATCCGGTATTCATCGGTACCCGTTGTTATCGCAGCTCATGGCCTTACTTTAGGAGGAGGATGTGAGATGTCCCTGCATGCTGATAGCTGCGTAGCGGCAGCTGAAACTTATATCGGACTGGTGGAATTCGGGGCAGGTGTGATCCCGGGCGGTGGGGGAACAAAGGAATTTGTCGTTAGAACGTCCGATTCATTTTATCCCGGAGACCCTCAACTGCCGACGCCACAGAACAGATTCACGACAATTGCTACCGCAAAGGTCGCTACTTCAGGACATGAAGCTTTTGAACTGGGATTTCTTCACAACGACAAGGACCGGGTGGTTGTAAATAAGAACAGACTGATCGCTGAGGCAGCAGACAGTGTAATTGAACTTTCAGATAACGGGTATGTGCAGGCACCTGAAAGAGATGATATCCTGGTACTTGGAAGAACAGCTCTTGGTGGCCTTTATTCCGGGGTGGAAGCTTTCAACATAGGAAATTATGCGACAGCACATGATAAAAAGATAGCTAAAAAGCTGGCATGGGTAATGGCAGGAGGCGATCTTTCAGAGCCAACCAGAGTAACAGAATGGTATCTTCTGGATCTAGAAAGAGAGGCTTTCCTATCGCTGCTGGGAGAAAGGAAGACCCTGGACCGAATGCAACATATTTTAAAAACCGGCAAACCATTAAGAAATTAGAATTATGAACGATGCATATATCATAAACGGATACAGAACAGCTGTCGGTAAAGCGAACAGAGGAGGTTTTCGATTTACTTCACCTGTGGATCTGGGTGCAGCTGTAATAGATCATCTCATTAAAAACACACCTGGACTTGACCCGGCATTAGTGGACGATCTGATCGTTGGCAACGCGGTACCGGAAGCTGAACAGGGATTGCAAATGGCACGATGGGTAGCTGTAAGGTCAGGACTGTCCATTGATACACCGGGTGTAACGGTAAACAGATACTGCGGATCCGGCCTTGAAACAATTGCAATGGCTGTTGGAAAAATAACGGCGGGACTTGCAGATTGTATTATTGCGGGTGGTACTGAGAGCATGAGCCTTGTGCCGACAGTCGGGTACAAAACTGTCCCGAACTATACCATCGCAAAAGACCACGCTGATTACTTCCTTGGGATGGGCCTTACGGCAGAAGAAGTTTCACTGAAGTACAATGTGTCCAGAGAAACACAGGATGAATTTTCATTTCGTTCACATCAGAAAGCTATTGCGGCTATAGAAAGTGGTCGTTTCAAAGAGGATATCGTTCCGGTTGAAATTGAGGAGGTCTATTTTGACAAGGCAAGCGGCAAGCGTAAGACCCGGTCATATATTGTGGACACAGATGAAGGCCCCAGAAAAGACACCAGCCTGGAAGCCCTGGGACGACTTAAGCCGGTTTTCAAACAAGGCGGAACAGTAACAGCCGGTAATTCATCTCAGACCTCTGACGGCGCATCCTTTGTGATCGTCATGTCCGGGAAATTAATGAAGGACCTTGGTTTGGAACCGGTGGCCCGACTGGTGACTTCTGTTGCTGTAGGGGTCAATCCAAGGTACATGGGGATCGGACCTGTAGAAGCAATTCCAAAAGCCTTAAAAAGGGCAGGTATGAGCTTGAACGATATTGACCTGATCGAGCTTAATGAGGCCTTTGCTGCACAATCAGTTGCAGTGATCAATGAGGTAGGCCTTAATCCTGAGATCGTGAATGTAAATGGTGGCGCGATCTCCCTCGGACATCCTTTGGGATGCACTGGGGCCAAACTTTCAGTTCAGATAATCAACGAATTAAGAAAACGAAATCAAAAATACGGATTGGTAACGGCGTGTATTGGCGGTGGACAAGGTATTGCGGGAATCATTGAACGATTAAACTAAGAGTAAAGCTATGAGCACTGAGAAAATAAAGAATCTTGACGGCGGAGAATTTTTGATAAAATCACAAGATCCTCTGTCTACTTTTTGTCCGAGTGATTTTACTGAAGAACAACTGATGTTCAGGGATATGGTAAAAGATTTTGTCAGGACCAGGATAGATCCCAATGTAGCTAAGATAGACAAGCAGCTGCAGAATCCTGACCTTGTCCCAGCTCTCCTGGACGAAGCAGGAGCATTGGGTATCTTAGGTGCTTCGCTCCCTGAAGAATACGGAGGCATGGGAATCGATTTTAATTCGGAATCGGTGTTGTCCGAAGAACTTGGCAAGGCCCATTCATTTGGTGTCTCCGCTGCTGCGCATACAGGAATTGGCACTTTGCCTATCCTTTATTATGGAACGGAAGAACAAAAGAATAAATATTTACCAAAACTGGCCACCGGTGAGATGAAAGCTGCTTATTGCCTTACAGAACCGGACAGCGGTTCTGATGCGCTGGCGGCAAAAACACGTGCTGACCTCTCTGAAGATGGCAAACATTACATTATCAACGGGCAAAAAATGTGGATCACCAATGCAGGGTTTGCCGATGTGTTCACGGTATTCGCAAAAATCGGAGGTGAGCATTTTACCGGTTTTATCATTGAAGCTGATCGTGAAGGTGTAACGCTAGGTGATGAGGAGATCAAACTTGGGATCAAAGGTTCGTCCACACGACAGGTATTTTTTGAAAACGTCAAAATACCGGTAGAAAATCTACTCGGCGAACCAGGAAAAGGCCATCGTATTGCATTTAACGTGCTAAATATAGGCCGTTACAAACTCGGATTGATGGTGATGGGTGGCAGTAAACGTGTAATTGATATTGCTGCGAATTATGCCAGTGAAAGGCATCAGTTCGGTGTGCCTATCGCAAGCTTCGGTGCCATCAGACACAAACTGGCCGAAATGTGTATCAGAACATATGCGGCTGAATCAGCCACGTACCGGATCTCACAGTTGATAAATGACAGGATCAAATTGCTTGAACACGAAGGAATGGACAGGCCCCAGGCGAAACTGACCGCAGCGGAAGAATACAATGTGGAATGCGCTATTCTAAAAGTATTTGGATCCGAAGTCCTGGATTATACAGTTGACGAAGCTGTTCAGATCTTTGGTGGAACAGGTTACTCTGAAGAGTATCCTGTGGCCCGGATTTATCGTGACGCCAGGATCAATAGAATATTTGAAGGGACAAATGAGATCAACAGAATGCTTGCCGTGGGACAACTGATGAAAAAAGCACTGAAGGGCAAACTTGACCTGCTAGGACCGGCGACAAAGATCATCGATGAACTCATGGAAATCCCGGATTTTGGAGATGAGGATGAAAATGATCTTTTCTATCATGAAAAGAAAGCCATGGTAAACAGTAAAAAGGCAATATTACTGACAGCAGGAGCGGCTGCTAAAAAGTTTATGATGGACCTTGAGAAACAACAGGAGATCCTGCTTTATTTCGCCAACATGCTCATTGATGTTTTTGCCATGGAATCGGTACTGCTCAGGACAGAAAAACTGTTTATTACTGGCAAGATCACTGCAGAGTCCAACCAGGTGAATATGACCAGATGCTACTTCGCAGACGCAGCGGACCGAATTCATGATGCGGGAAGAAGTGCCGTCTGTGGATTTGCGGAAGGAGACGATCTGACCATATTGCTGATGGGAGTCAAACGATTTACAAAGTTCCCTCCGGTAAATACGGTCGCTTTACGTCAAAAGATAGCTCAGCAAGTTATAAAAGAAAACAAGTATCCATTCTGAGCATATCAACGACCCGCTTGATGTCCATTTTTTAAATTTTGTGGCGATGGAATTTCTTTTAATTCCAGATGCCTATTTTTGACCAGGATATTTCAAGACCAATGGAAATCTTTCTTCATGCCGAAACATGGATTGCCCTGCTGACACTCACGTTCCTGGAAGTCGTTCTGGGAATTGACAACATCATTTTCATTTCTCTCATTTCTAACAAACTGCCTAAAGAGGATCAAAAGAAAGTCAGACTGATCGGCCTTTCACTTGCTCTTATTATGCGGATTGTACTTTTGCTTGGTATCACATGGATAATAAAGGCCAAAGCTCCTTTGTTCAATCTGTTCGGTCTAGATTTCAGCATCAGGGACATCATCCTTATTGCAGGGGGGTTGTTCCTCTTGTCGAAAAGTACAACAGAGATCTATGCCAAAATTGAAGACAAAGAGCATGAGCATAATGTTTCTAAAGTGACCGGCACGGGTTATGCCATTTTACAGATCGTTCTGCTGGATATTATTTTCAGCTTCGATTCGATACTCACTGCGATCGGTTTAACAGATGTGATTCTTTTGATGATCATTGCTGTTATTATTTCCATTATCATCATGATGATCTTTGCCGGACAGATCAGTGAATTTATCAGCAAGCATCCTTCTCTACAGATCCTGGCTCTGGCTTTCCTTATCCTGATAGGGTTCATGCTGGCGATCGAAGGTTTCGATTATCATGTTCCCAAGGGATACATCTACTTCGCCGTATTCTTCTCCCTTATCGTAGAAGTACTTAATATGAGGGTGAGGAGAAGGAAATCATTAAATCATTAAATCATTCCATCATTCCATCATTCTTTACATCCCCATATCCTCTTCATCTCCTCCGCCACCGTTTCCACCTCTGCCTCTGCGTTTAGGCTCATCTTTGATATTTCCAAACCGATAATTCACATTCAGGGACAACACGCGCGACTGCCATTTAAAATCGGACTCCTGAGCGAATACTTCAGATGAGGTTTTTATCCTGAACATACGTGTATTAAATACGTCGCTTAACCTCAATCCTACCGAACCTTTCTCCTTTGCAAAACTTCTTTTTACCGAAAGATCCAGAGAATACATCGGGAGAATCTCTCCCTGGGCCAGCACTCTCGGACCTGAATAAAACCCGAACAGCTGGCTTGACCATTTGGTGTTGATCTTATAAGTAGCATTTCCGCGCAAACTCCAGTTTACGGCATCATTAGAAAGCTGAGTGTTTTCTACATCGCCGTCTATTATTACCCGATAGATGTTCCCGGAGGCATTGATGTTCCACCTGGCGCCGATTTTCAAGGTATAGGAGACTTCTGCCCCCGAGGCGATCTCATGCCCGAAATTAGCATAGGTTACGGTCGTAACGTTACTGTCGCTCACATTGATAAACCTGTTGATCCCGTTTTTAGTATACCTGTAATATAACTCGGCATTAATTATTGATCGCTTCACGAATTGTGTATACCCAAGTTCTGCTGAGTGGATGTATTCAGGTTGAAGAAAAGGGTTTCCTCTCCTTAAATGATATGGATCCGTGTATTCTGTAAACGGGTTTAGCTGCCTGCTGTGTGGCCTGTTGATCCGCTTACTGTAATTCAGTTTTATCGTTCTTTTTTTACCAAGATCGTAGGCTGTGTGGATGGTCGGGAACCAGCTGTAGTAAGGGTTCTTAAATATTGAATCGTCCGCTACCAGTTCCGAAATTATCGATGCATATTCCCCTCTTACACCAACCTGCCAATCCAGCTTGCCTTTCTTTTGTCCGTATATGCCGTAAATACCGTGCACCTGTTCATGGTAGAGCATTCTGTTGGAGATGTTCAGGTTTTTAACAAATACCTGCTCGCCCCTATCAAGATCGCTCAGTTCATAATCGTTATCCTGCTGCCTGATGATCGATTTTCCGCCGAACTCGATCTTACTGTTATTGTATTCATTTACAAAATCAACAGCTGCAGTAAAAAGGCTCCCGTTATTGGTCTCTTCAGTGTACTGCTTTGCCGTTTGAGAAATATAATTGAACTGCCTGTCCGTTGAATCCTGGCTGATATCTACAGATTCAAATCTCTCATTAAAATTATAGTTGATGTCAAAGACCAGGTTCTTCGTAGGTCTTCCGAATTCGTGCTTGAACATGGCGTTCAAGTCAACGCTGTACCGGTTCTGGTCTTCAAATCCATTTCTGGAGAAATAGTTGTCGGACAATGGCAGGGTATTCCTGTAATCAATATTGTCATCCTCGGTTCTTATTCTCTGATAGCCTGAAGCGGAGAATGTAATTGTGTTGTACTTGTTCAGGTAATGGTCCATCCCGAATTTCAACGAATTGGACATAGACCTTGAAATACTGTTTTTATCCTGAAACAGTCCTGACCCGTTCTCAATATAATCGCTTTGGGTCTTGCCCTTTCGCCACCTCTCATCCGCATTACTTCCGGCGGTCAGGAAGAAATTTGTTTTCCCTTTTTTAAAATTCGCATTGACACCCAGGTTGGCACCTGGCGAAGTTGTCACTCCTCCGCTGACATTCACATTAAACCCATCGCTTCTGTCCTTCTTTAAAATTATATTTATTATTCCACCAACCCCGTCAGGGTCATACTTTGCCGATGGATTGGTAATTACTTCAATGGACTCTATCGCAGAGGTCGGGATATTGTTAAGCACCGAACCTGGCTCTCCGATCGAAGGAACAGGTTTCCCATCTATAAGGATACGCACGTTGCCACTTCCCCGAAGACTTACATTCCCGTCAATATCCACATCGATGGAAGGAACGTTCTGAAGTATATCCGTTGTTTGCATGCTCTCAAGCCCATCAATATCTTTAATGTTGACCACCTTCTTGTCCAGCTTATAACTCACGGGAGATTTTGTGGCCTTTATCGTTGCCTCCTTTAGCAGTTCTGTGCCGGGATTCAGCTTAATAACCTTAAGATCAACTTCCCATTGCTCAGGAGAAATGCTGACATTTCTGATGGAGTCCGTTTCGAAACCGATGGAAGATATTTCGATCAGATAAATTCCCGGTGCCAGCGATTCAACCAGGAACCGTCCATTCTCATCAGTGAGTGTTCCTGCCGCAAGTTCTTTGGTTCTTTGATCGATCACTGCAACGGAAGCATATTCTATCCGTTCGTGACTGGTTTCATCGATCAATTTGCCAGCTATCCTTCCCATTGCCGGTATCTGGCTGTGTCTCCCGGCCCTTGCCGAGGAATCCTTCTGACTGTAAGAATTAGTGAACAGCAGAACCATGAGCACTATAAGAAATACTGATCTATACATATAAACTTTAGACATTTCAAGCCGGCTAATTAGTCCCGGGGTATTATTTTTTTTGCGAAGTTCGACAATTATGACATAACGTTACATTTGTGATATGAAGGCCATCTCCCGATTTCTTACCATACTGTTCGTTTTTCTGGCAATTACTGCAACGGCACAAAGAAATTTTGCCCCTCTTGACCCTGATTACTACCATTTGTACGACAGGGATGACATCAGAAACAGTTCAGACACGAATATTATACATACTTCAGTTAAACCGTTCAACCGTCAAGACCTGGCGATCATGGCCAACAGGCCGTCTATGCGGATAACAGACAATAAAAGAGATGGTTTTAACCGGGAATATCTCGATCATGACAATGATGCATTTATGCCCGGTTACTCACATGATCTTCCAAAGGATAGTACCTCTGCACGCACAGAATACCAGTGGCCATATTACAGGTTAAACAGAGGGAACCATCGATTAAAGATCAAGAATTATTTCTACCGCCACCCGGCAGCCTTTTTAGGAATATTCGGCCGTAGCGATATTTGGATGATCGCCAATCCTGTATTGGGATTTTCCAGTGGCACCGAGTCGCCCGGTGACCTTCGTACTTACCAGAATACAAGAGGATTTCAAATTCATGGTTCCATTGGAGGAAAACTTGGATTTCATACGTATGTGACCGAGAATCAATTTCGCTTCCCTTCATATTACACCCAGTTTGTTGAAGACCATGGCGTTGTACCTGGCGTTGGACTTATAAAAGATTTTGGTGACGGTGGCTATGATTTCCTTGACGCCAAAGGTTCGATCACTTTCTCCCCAATCAAGGAGATCATGTTTCAATTTGGCCATGATAATAATTTCATCGGCAACGGGTACCGAAGCCTCATTCTTTCGGACAACGCAAGAGAGAATCTTTTTTTAAAAGTAAGGACGAGGGTATGGCGTATGCAATACACAAATCTGTTCATGGAACTCTCTGATCTGGAACGCCTCGGTGGAACCGGCAACAACCAGAGAAAAAAATTCATGGCACTACACCACCTAAATTTTAAGATCACCAGGAATTTATCTTTCGGTATGTTCGAAAGCATTGTTTTCGCCAGAAAGGACAGCACCGATACCCCGGGATACGACATCAATTACCTTAACCCGATCATCTTTTACCGTGCCGTAGAACATGGTTTGAACAGCAGCGATAACAGCCTCCTTGGTATAGACTGGAAATGGAACTTCGTAAAACGATTCTCATTTTACGGACAGATCGTACTGGATGAGCTTAGAAAGGACAGCATATTGCAGAGAACCGGATGGTGGGGAAATAAATGGGCTTTACAAGCGGGTTTGAAATACATTGATGTTGCAGGCATCGACAACCTTGACCTCCAGTTTGAAACAAATATCGTACGGCCCTATACTTATACTCATGGTGACAGGTCGCAAAACTATATCCACCACAATCAGTCGATGGCACACCCGCTGGGGGCTAATTTTATAGAGTACATCGGCATTCTGCGTTACCAACTAAGTCCGCGCTGGAAACTTACCGGCATCTTTATGGTCGCTGAACATGGTCGCGACAGTCTGGTTAGATACCCTGACGAACATTACGGCGGCAACATCCTTGAGGACTATACCAAAAGGCCAAAAGAGACAAATATTAAAATCGGTCAGGGTTTTACCCAGACCATTACACATGCAGAATTCAGGGCAAGCTGGCAGTTCTATCACAACGTCAACATGGATATCACTTATATATACAGAATGTCCGAGGGTCCGATCCAGCACTTCAATTTTGATCTTCAGCTGTTGCAGATAGGCTTCCGGATGAACCTGCCCTATTACAGAACAGACTATTGATCCCGGACCAATCGAACAACGGTGTGTTTGTTCTGTTGCATTAATTAACCCATCCACATGAAGTATATTTTTAACATCTTTGCATAGATGTTACTGTCCGTTGTCATACCTGTATTCAATGAGGAAGAGAATATCCTTCCTATATACAATCGCCTAAGGCTGGTAGTAAATAAATTGAATATCGATTATGAATTCATCTTTGTAAATGACGGCAGCTCTGACGGATCACAGCATAAACTTGTCGAACTTAGCAACAAGGATGCACACTCAAAATACATTCAGCTTAGCCGGAATTTCGGGCACCAGGTAGCCGTTTCTGCAGGTCTTGATTTTTGCAAGGGAGATAAAATTGTGCTGATAGATGCTGACGGGCAGGATCCTCCTGAAGTGATCGAGAAACTGTACCTAAAAAGCCTGGAAGGTTACGATGTCGTTTACGCAAAACGTTTGCAGCGAAAAGGCGAATCACGGTTAAAAAAATTCACCGCACGCTTGTTCTACCGGATACTGAACAGGATCACCCAGATACCAATTCCAATGGATACGGGAGATTTCAGAATAATGAACAAACGGGTAGTGGAACAATTGCGAAGGATGCCGGAAAGGCACAAGTTCCTTCGCGGTCAGGTAGCATGGGTGGGGTTCACCCAAACTTCTATCGACTACCAGAGGGATGCAAGGGTTGCCGGAAACTCAGGTTACAACTACAGGAAAATGATCAGACTGGCCATTGATGCTATAACGTCATTCTCTAATTTCCCGTTGAAACTGGCTACCTTGTCCGGTTTTTTATTCGCTTTTATCGGGTTCATCCTTATTTGCTATACGCTATACTCACGTTTCATTATTGAACGTTATGAACCCGGATGGGCATCACAGATGATCACGATCATTTTCATTGGTGGTATCCAGCTTATTGGAATTGGCATTATTGGTGAATATATAAGTCGGATCAGCGACAACGTGAAAAAAAGGCCGCTGTACATCATCGACAAAACGAACATTAGCTGACATGCATAATATCGAACCACATTATCTATGGCTTGAATTGTATGATCCAAGCGATGACCCCAGGTCACCATTCTTCATGCGCCAGTACAGTGAGTTCGAGTACACAAACAAAATTTACAACTTCGTTCTGCACCCCAGGTGGGATTATTTTGGCAGCGAAACACTTCTGTTAAAAGTGTTAATGGTCAATTATGACCGCCAATATGCCGTAATTGAACTGATCGGAGAATGGAACGACGCCATTAATAATGACATCATGTTTCTTAAGCGAGATGTGATCGATCCGATGATCGAAGATGGAATTGACAAGTTCATCATTATTGGAGAAAATGTGCTGAATTTTCACTGTTCCGATGATTCTTATTACGAAGAATGGCGGACAGATATCCCTGATGGCTGGATCGCGCTGCTCAGTTTCCAGGATCATGTCATGAAAGAACTGGACGAGAATCGTATCTCACAATATTTTGAGGTGGAAGAAGAATTCTTCTTTATCCCCTGGCGCTCCCTTAAGCCAGATATGTTATTCAAGAAAATCACCCAGCTCTTATCTCGCAGAATAGGGAACGAAATTTCCAATTTCTAGACAATATTTGCATCCCTCTTCTTGCGTTTATAAACGACTATTTATTTGTTAAAATGCTGATTTTTAACTTACTAACACCAATATAACCCCATTGATAAAGCATCCCTTTTCTCGTGGCACAGAAATTGAACCTTTCCAAACAAGTCGTTTAAAAATATTTATAGTATGTCGCGTATTGAAGATGAGATAAGATGGTCTTTTGAAAGTGAACAGGAGAAAGCATGGAACAATGTAATATACTCCAGTGACTGGATGAAGAAATTCCGTAAAGCAATTGTCAAGCCTTACCTGATATCAGATGCTGAATATGATGTATTAAAAGTACTCGAGATCGGTAAAGGGATCCCACTTTCCATTGCAACTATTAAAAACCGCCTTGCGGACAAGAAGAATGCTTCCAGTAAAGTAATCACATTACTGGAAGAGAAAAACTACATCGAATCTTGTCAAAGTCACAACCTCCACGTTTTTGGCTACCGGATAACACGGAAAGGAATAAATTTCCTGAACCAGATCGACGGGGAGGTTAGCGACAGAATTAAGAATACCTTCGGAAGGATAAATCAAAACGAAGCGCGACTCCTGAATCACCTTCTGGACAAGCTTAGAGGATAGCCCTACTTTTACTCCCGCTCCCTTGTGATTTTCACTGGCAGTTTCTCATAAATCCCGGTCACTATGTCCGTGTCATTGCAATGACCCGGGTCTCTCCCTCCTAATAACACTGATTTATTTCAGATTTAACAATTTTCAGTTCCCCAACTGCTGCTCGTAAGAATATTAATATTTACCTTAGTATGTGCCTGGGGCGTGTTGTGTCACTTCCCGTCCTTTCAGGATAGAGTGGAATTCAAAATCAGTATTATGGAAACAGGAGTATGGATAGACAGTCGCACTGCTTTCATCGTATCATTGGCAGAAGATGAAATTAAAACAAAAACTGTAAGATCAGAGATCGAGGAACATGAAAGGTTCCCCGGTGAAGGCAAAACTTTTGGCAGGTTCGGTGAACAATATCTGAACGACGAGTCGTCAAAAGAAAAACGTTACGAACATCAGGTTCAAAACTACCTGGAATTGGTAGTCAAAGAACTTGACGATGCTACCTCAATCGTGATATTCGGACCATCGGGAATGAAAACGGAGCTCGAAAAGATGTTAAAAGCAAATGATATTTTATCAGGCAAACTAGAAGTTGTGGTCTCCGCAGACAGCATGACAGAAAAACAAAAAATTGCCTGGGTCCGCGAATATTATGACAAAGCCGCGCCAAGAAAACTCTTCTAGGTTGAGGATTGTAGTTTCAGGTGAACTGCATCGAGCCTGTTCCCCTGTGATGAGAGAACCTTGAACTGAAAATGATCAATGTTTACGGTCTCCCCTTCCTGTGGTATGCTCTCATGCATGGCCATAATAAATCCGCCAAGAGTATCGTATTCCCCCTTTGGGATGTGTAAATTGTAAGTGCTGTTCAGATAATCGATTTCCAGTTTAGCTGAAAACTCAAATTCCAGGTCGGATATCTTTGTTTCAATGATCCCGTCATTCTCATCGTGTTCATCCTCTATTTCACCAAAGATCTCTTCAATGATATCCTCTGTTGTAACAATACCTGCCGTGCCACCGAATTCATCCACTACCAAAGCAATGCTTTTTCTATGTAAGGTAAAATCGTTCAGCAATTCGTTTACCGGCTTTGACTCGTTCGTGATAAGGATCGGGATAAGGATCGACTGAATGCTTTCCGGCCTCTTGAACATGTCTACATGATGCACGTAGCCAATGATGTGATCGATGTTATCCTTATAGATAAGAACCTTCGAATGCCCAGACTCAATAAATAATTTTTCTAGATTTTCAACGGTATCCCCGTATTCGATACACACTAGTTCCGTTCTTGGCACCATGCAATCCCTCACCTTCACATTTCCAAACTCAAGGGCATTCTTTAATATATCCGTATCTACGTCATGTGCGCTTTCCTGATCAGAACCCTGCCCCTGACTTATATAATAATCCAGATCCATTTTAGTGAAGGAAGGACTTTCTTCTGTGAACTCTTTTCTTAGGATCAAACGCAGCGTAGCCTTAGCCAGCCAGAGCGTAAACCTCACCAGTGGCAACAGTATCAGCGCAAAAACCTGAAATGGGTAGATCAACACACTCAGGATTCCTGACGGGTTCAGACGAAACAACGCTTTAGGTAAAAATTCTGCCAGCGTGATCACAAAGAAGGTGGATATGACCGTAGCTATAAAGAGTTGAAGCGCCTCACCTGTTCCTGACATGTATGGCTCAAAAAGGGTGTGATGCAATATTTTCTCCATTACCACACCATAGATCACAAGCGAAATATTGTTCCCTACTAGTATGGTACTGATGAACCGTGAAGGCGTTCGAAGATAACCCGCACAGATCTTTGCCCAGTGTACTCCCTGATTGCTCTTCAACTCGATCCTCAGTTTATTGGATGATAAGAAGGCGATCTCCAGCCCGGAGAAAAACGCCGACAACACGATCATCGATATTACTATGAGTATTTCCTGTCCCAATTCATGCAAAGGTATGAAATAGCACGATTCTTCACTCCTCATTTTTTGGGCGTTGCCCCCACCACGCTCCCAAAAAGGTCGCATGAGTACGGGCCCGGGCTATTCTCTTTTACTCCTCGCTATGCTGCGGGGTAACGCTGCTATCCCTAACGCTGGTCGGCAAGGCTAACCGATGATCACAACAGTTCATGGAGATCCGCTTTAAGACAGCTTCTCCAAAAAGGCCGGATCGCTGTCGACCAGAACCGTAAAGTGGCAATCGATACATTTCTTAACTCTTGCTTCAATTCAAGCAATACAAATGAATGCACCTTCTCGTGTATGAAGAATGGTTTCAGATTCCACCACCCGGGATAATGGTTCTTGTAATACCGCCATGCCTTTACCCAGTCATCGAATACCGGCAACTGTAGCTCAAGATAATCAAACACCTCTTCCGAGGAATCGATCATGTATACGTAGTCTCCATTGCTGTTTCTTACTCTGGAAATTGCAATTGTAAAGTCACTTGACCCTGCTTCAAAATACCTTTGTTTATATATTTGATCTTTCATTGTCTTTAAGTTTGATTCAAATGAACAAGGTCAAAATGCAGCCAGTCTGCATCGTAAAATTTTTATTTAAAAAAAATGTCAGGAAATAAAGAAGCGCTTATCAGGTACCGCGCGATCAACCGTTGCCTGAAGAACAGAAAGAATGCATCACGGGATCAGCTTATCTCTGCCTGCTCCGAAGCTGTAGGCACAGATGTTTCATGGCGCACCGTTGCTTCTGACATCCATGCCATGAGATACGACGAAGGCCTGAAGTTCTATGCCCCTATTGTCAATGAGAAAAGTATAGGTTATCGCTACGAGGACCCCTCCTACTCTATCGATAATATCCCTCTTAGCGACCGCGATATGGATGCCCTCTCTTTTGCGTCCAGACTATTGAAACAGTACAGCTCAGTAGAAATATTCAAGCAGTTCGCGGATGCCGTTGAACGACTGAATGAAAGGGTCAGCCTCCCTTTTTCTGAGGAAACGGACAATGATGCCATTCTTGGCTTTGAACACGGCACACGTGATACAGGAAGCGAACATCTGAACCCACTGATCGAACTAATAAAAAACAAAACCGTCGCTAAAATCAGCTACCGATCGTTCGTTAGGTCAAGCAAAAAGGTTTACCACATCCATCCATACTACCTTAAACAGTATCGCAATCGATGGTACCTCGTCGGCAGGCATGAAAAAACGGAAGGCATAAAGACGTTTGGGCTTGACCGAATGCTTACCATTGAGCCGGATTATACGACAGGTTTTCGTCCGGCTTCCTTCAATTCGAATGTTTATTACCGTCATGCGATCGGTGTCTCAGTATTTGACACACCGCCGATGGAGGTAAAATTGAAAGTAAGTGCCCTGCAGGCTCCCTATGTCCTGTCCATGCCCATCCATGGATCGCAAAAGATCCTGAGTCAATCCGATGACGGCATTCTGATTTCTATCCATGTGATCATTAATTACGAGCTGATCAGCTCCATTCTGGCCATGGGCAAAGAAATACAGGTCATTTCGCCTCCTGAACTTATTGAAAACATCAGGGATCACCTTACGAAAAGCATGGCCCGATATTCGTGAACTGCTTAGAATTATCTACGCTTCAAGTACGGATTGTGACAATATCACGGGTGCTATCCAATAGGAATAAATATATTTGTTATGCATGAATCGTACGGTCATTATAATTCTCACCATCCTTTGGTTTGCTCTGGGAATGACCTATTACCCTTTGGTCACTTCATCTGTAGTCAACCGATCTGTTCCCGTCCAGGACAACTTACATCCGGCAGATTCATCAACCGGCAGCGAACATAAGAGCAATATTAACCTGCCATTGTACTTCGAACTCGACAAAAGTCTTCCGAACAAAGGCGACACCTACGACCAGTGGCTAAATGAGATCAGAGATGTCATAGGAGCAAAGGACACCCTGCTGATAGTCGGCCTGTATTACAGTGGAGAGACAAACGGAGAGATCCTTGCAACAAGCCGTTCGCTTGCTGTCCAGCGAATGCTGAGTGAGGATCTGGATCGCTCGAGGCTTGTGGTCGATTACAATCATGAGGTCCAAGCCGCTGGGAATGATCTCTGGGTTAAAGGGATCAGTACTGAGATCAGAAAGCTGGAACAGGCACAGTTGCTGACAGCAGAAGGCATCCGCATCGCATTCAATAAGGGCAGGATCAAATGGACCCAGGGAAACTCGGTAGAAAAGAAACTTTCTGACATCCCTCCAAGATTAAAGAACTCCCCGGACTATTCGATCAAGGTAATAGCTCACACCAGTGCCTCCGGCACACCGGATGCTGACTATGAACTGGGAAGAAAACGCGCCTGGATCATTAAGAAATTTTTAATTGACATGGGGCTGAATGCCGACAGGATCAAAACCGAATCAAAAGGTTCTGAAATGCCGGAATTTGACAATGCTGATTACGAAGGCAACGACAGAGCAATAGTTGAGGTCCGGTTAAGCGAAACAGAACAATGATGGCAATAAAACTTCCGGAAATACTCGTTGATGCACCGATATGGTGGCGAATAGTTGAAATGGCCATATTTATGAGTGTTGCTTTTTTCCTGGGCTTCAGAGCTGGCAGAGGTGGAAGGCGTGAGATCAAAGGAAACATTCCTGTTGGCAACACTATCCCGTCACGTGAAGAATTGTTCACTGATGAAAGTTCGCCCTGGCCCTCTACAGAAACTGAAATAGAAACCCCTCCTGAAATTATCCCTGAAAAATCTTCTGAAACAATAATTGCAGAAGCTTTCATCAGCAGCGATGAGGCAGATGATCTTACGAAAATTGACGGTATCGGACCAAAACTGGCCTTGATACTCAAACAAAATGGCATCGCCAGCTTCGAGGAACTGTCAGCAACCTCCTCACTTACCTTAAGGAAAATACTGGACAATGAAGGACCGCAGTTCAAGGTGCACGACCCTACCTACTGGCCTAGACAGGCAGCATTGGCAAAAACAGGGAACTGGGGTGAGCTAAAAACGCTTCAGTCAGATTTACCCAAATGACGTTCCACTAGTCTTTTACAGGGATGTCATTGAATACCCCGTTATTTACAAACGCTGAATCAACGATCACAGGATCCTGTCCTGAATACTCAATTTGATATGCTTTTCCGGAAAAAGACCCAGAAAGCCGGTTCTTTTCGTGCTTTGTGATCGAAAACTGTCCATTGCCGATCATCCACTGCGCTGATCCAACATAAAAAATCCCGGTAGAAAGTTCACCGCTGGCGTCCAGAGAAAATGGTTGATTGACCAGTAACTCATCTTTTTGCGCTTTAAGCGCAAAGTCAGCAAGGATCGATCCCGATGCATCAAATCCTGTAATAAATATTTTGCTGCCGTAATCAGCAACAAACGATTTGGTTTCATAATTGACGCCTTTAAAATCATACTTTAGATACGCATTGTAGTTGTCCTGGTTTTTCGCAGGAGGATCGGTCGTGTCATCTTTACAGGAGTACAATCCTGAAGAGACTATAACGATCAACGATAGAATAGCAATTTGAAATCTTCTGTTCATCATATAACAAACTAATGAAAAAATATGCTATTCAATGATTTCAACTTATATACATCGGCCAATTCACAAGTCAATTTGTTGCAACAGCACCATGAATGGTTTAGCTTTGCCTACCATTTAGCAGTTACCATATGAAAAGCAGTTTACTATTGATCATTGGCCTTTTTATCTCTTTTACCTCCAGGTCTCAGGATACCACTACAATTGAAACCCTGAACTTTGGAGACCTAACCAAGAGGACAGGCACGTATGCATTCCCTGACAGCGGGACGTTTGAGAAAGTGCTGATGTATTATACGTTAAAGTGTGATCCGGCCACACAGCAAGACCAGTTTAACTGTGGTGAGTGGGACTATCTTTCATATGTCTTTGTGAACGACACCACATGGATAGAAGACACTTTCGAGGTCGCCCGGATCGAGATAGCCAGGTACATCACGCCGTACGGGATCGGCCTAGACCTTGGGCCCGAGGGATTTTTATGGATCTATGATGTTACAGACTATGCATCGCTTTTAAAAGGCAACTTAACCGTCAGTGCAGGAAACCAGCAGGAATTGATCGACCTGAAATTCAAATTCATTAAAGGGATACCTCCAAGGAATGTTAAAAAAATACATTACCTGGCAAACAGGGAGTCACGACAATACAGATACATCGATTCAAATTTTTTCTTCAAAGAAGACACAGTCAGCCTGCTGCCTGATGCATCTGAATACAAGATCATCACACGTATAACCGGTCATGGCCATCAGGGCAATTCCGGAGGCGGACAGATACATTGCTGCGAATGGGCAAACAAGAAACACTACCTGAACATCAACGGTGAGCGAAAGATCACCTGGGATATTTGGCAAAATGATAAATGTGCCTTGAACCCGGTATCTGATCAGGGCGGGAACTGGGCTCCACCGCGAGCCGGCTGGTGTCCGGGCGCTCCTGTGGACGATTATAATTTTGAACTGGGGAAATACATAGGCAATGACTCTGTAGTAAGGATCGATTACGCCATAGAGCCAGTACCGGCTTCAAATTACGGCCAGGGAACAGGCAATTATGTCATCTCCCTGCATCTTGTAGAATACGACACCTTTAATCACCAGTATGATGCTTCGGTGGAAGACATCATCTCCCCGAACAACTGGGAGTTTTATCAACGCATTAATCCGACCTGCACCAGACCTAAGATACGCATCATGAACCGGGGACAGCACACGCTTTCTTCACTTGATATAACATATGGTGTAGTAAACGGCAACCCGATCACCTACTGGTGGCAGGGCGATCTTGAATTTATGGAATATGAGGATATCGAATTGCCATTCAACATCTGGGACTGGATCGGACAGGAAAAAAGATTCTATGCGAAAGTGGAGAATCCGAACGGAAAGGTGGATGAGAATCCTTCGAACGACAGACAGGAAGTATCATACAGAATACCTGATGTATATAAGGGCGCGATCGAGATCCTTTACCGAAACAACCGAATTGAAGACTGCGACGTGGTGATCACCAATGACAGGAATGAAGTAGTTTATGAAAATATAGATGGAAGTGGAGTAACTCTTTCCCGTCAGACACTGACACTTGACCCCGGATGTTATAAGATGTACGTTGTTACCGAGAATGGATTCGGTCTATCTTATCCTTTGATCCCTGATATCGGGACCGGGCTGCTGCGATTTATTGATAAAAGTACGAATCAGGGCCCACTCTTTAATGGTGATTTTGGGAAAAGCTTTACTTATCATTTTACTGTTTCCTATTCGTTGAACGAAACAAACCTGGATAAGGTCGCCAGCAACCTTGAAATTTATCCCAACCCGACTGACGGAATATTCGTATCAGAACTCACGCAGCAAGAGAACAAGCCTGTGGTCATGACCATCACAGATGTAAGTGGCCGTATCATTGAGGTCGGGGAGTTCAATAACAAACACATCGTTCATCAGTTCGATTTGTCGTCAGAAGGACCAGGAATTTACTTCCTTCAGGTAATTGGAGAAGGAATAAATGAGTCGCGGAAACTTATTGTAGAGTAAATTTGATCTATGGCCGGTAAAATATACTTTGCTTCTGACTTTCATCTGGGTGTCCCAAATTATGATGAAAGCCGAATAAGAGAGCGAACTATTGTTGACTGGCTGGACATGGCATCAAAAGATGCTGAACACATCTATCTGGTTGGTGACATTTTCGATTTCTGGTTTGAATACAAGCATGTCGTTCCGAAGGGATATATCCGGTTATTCGGAAAACTGGCCGAATTGAGGCATAGAGGAATTCCGGTAACGGTATTTAAAGGAAATCACGACATGTGGATGTTCGGTTACTTTGAACGTGAGCTGGGCATACCTGTAATTAGTGATGAACTGGAAGTTACGCATCATGGAAGGAAGTTCTTTATTCATCATGGGGATGGGCTTGGACCTGGGGATACTTCATACAAACTTCTCAGAAAAATATTCAGAAATAGATTCTGCCAGCGGCTTTTTGCTGCTTTGCATCCTTCCTGGGGATTTGGATTGGCAAAGTATTTTTCTTCGAAAAGCAGGATCGCAAATCATGGCAAAGACGATCAATTTGAAGAAGAGAATGAATGGCTAATTCAGTTTTGCAAGAACAAGGTCAGATCCTCAGAATACGATTACATGGTATTTGGCCACCGCCATTTGCCTCTTGATATTAAGATCAATGAACAAACGCGTTATATCAATCTGGGTGAATGGGTGCACCACTACACCTACGCCGTTTGTGACAACGGAGAGATGTCGCTGTTAAAATACGAACATGAGAACATACGCCCGTGATATTTTTATGCTTGCGCTGGTTGTCGGCTTGCTTTCTGCAGGACCTAAAGCGATCAGTTCCTTTAAAATAGCATTTAAGGGCGCCTATTTCACCACCGATCATCTTGGCAATCTCTACACCGTAAAATCGGATAATTCTATTGTAAAATATAACAACAAGGGCAAAATGTTAACTGCCATTAACAACAAGCAATTGGGTAAGCTTGAATACATGGATGTGACCAATCCCTTTGAATTATACCTTTATTACAGGGATCAGAACAGGATAGTATTTACGGACAACATGCTCGGATTCAGGGGAGAGACTGATCTCAACAATCTTGAAATAGCAAATATCAGCCTAATCGCAAGAACCTATGACAACCAGATATGGGCCTGGGATCAGAACGATCTTCAGTTAAAAAAGTACAGCAAAGACCTGAAATTGCTATCAGAAAGCGGAAACAGCCGGATGTGGGCCAGAGACATTGTTGAACCTTCATACCTGATAGACAACGAACAACAGGTTCTCATGAGCGATCCTAAGGTGGGCATCTATATTTTTGATGCTTTTGCCAATTATTACAAGACTATACCGATAAAAGGTGTCACCCGTTTTCAGGTACACGGAAACAAGATCTCATTCTATAAAGATAAACGCCTTTCGATATATGATATGAAACTGCTACAGTGGTACCATGACGATTCAATCCCGGCTGATTACGTACGGTATGAGCCAGGTTATCTTTTTGTGCACCGCAACGACTCTATCTACGTCAGAGAACAGGTAAAATAGATACGGTGAACAACTGCGCTCGCCTCATTAAAAGACCTTTTTACCTTAAGATCAGTTATCTCACTACTACAGGCATCACTTTTGTGCCGTAGCCTGCACTTACCCTCAGAAGATAGATCCCTTCACTTATGCCCCTGACATTTAAATCAGTCTCAAAATATACAGCGTTCTTCTGTATGAGCTTTTGCTTCAATTCACGTCCTGACAGGTCTGAAAGTATTAGCTCCACCTGTCCATTGTAATTGCTTTCCAACGACAATGTAAAATAACCCAGATCCGTCGGATTTGGCCATATATTAAGTGCATTGAAACCAACAGACTCTTCATATCCGCCTAACTCTACCGTTACAATAACGGAGGTGTCATCTGTTCCGCAATCGTTGGAGGTCGTCAGTTTGATCGTATATTCTCCGTTGGCCAGGTAAGTATGGACTACACTCGTTTGAGTTGTAGAATTTCCATCACCGAATTCCCAGTTGTAACTGCTCCCGTTCATCGATTTATTGATAAGGGTAACCTTGGCGCCATCCTGGGTCAATTCAAAACCTGCGATGGGCAGCGGATCGACGTATATCATCACAGAATCAGAACTGTTGCAACCAACACTATTAGCCACTTTAACCCTGTAGCGTGTATTTTTCTCCGGAGACACGGTAATTTCACGAGTAGTGCCCTCTCCGCCCCAGTCAAATGTTACGTCATCAGATGTCATCGCCTCCAATGTAATGGAAGTTCCTTCGCAAATTGTCGTATCCTCTCTTACCTTCACAGAA
>DJML01000031.1 GCA_002436505.1 Bacteroidetes bacterium UBA6491
TTTATTGATGAAATTGATGCCATTGGACGGGCAAGGGGCAAAAATCCGATGCAGGGGGCAAATGATGAACGTGAGAACACCTTGAATCAATTGCTTACTGAGATGGATGGTTTTGGAACGGATAGCGGTGTGATCATTCTCGCCGCTACTAACAGACCGGACATTTTGGATCCGGCTTTGTTAAGACCTGGTCGGTTCGATCGTCAGATTGGTATCGATAAGCCTGATCTAGTTGGTAGGGAGCAGATATTTAAAGTACACCTTAAACCGCTGACCAAACTTGAGAAAGATGTGGATGCCAAGAAACTGGCTGCACAGACACCTGGCTTTGCTGGTGCGGAAATTGCCAACGTATGTAACGAGGCTGCGCTGATAGCCGCCCGAAGAAATAAAAAAGCAGTCGATATGCAGGATTTTCAGGATGCTATTGATCGGGTGATCGGCGGACTGGAGAAAAAGAACAAGATCATTTCTCCGGAAGAGAAAAATATTGTTGCATATCACGAAGCTGGTCATGCTGTTGTAGGCTGGTTTCTGGAATTTGCCGATCCTTTGGTAAAGGTCTCCATTGTTCCAAGAGGAATAGCCGCACTTGGATATGCACAGTACCTGCCAAAGGAACAATACCTCTATAGGACAGAACAACTTATAGATTCAATGTGCATGGCTCTCGGAGGTCGTGTTGCTGAAGATGTTTTCTTCGGAAAAATATCGACAGGAGCTCAGAATGACCTTGAGCGTATCACCAAAATGGCCTATGCCATGGTGACGATATATGGCATGAGCGATAAAGTTGGAAACGTTTCCTTTAATGATCCAAAAGATCAATATGGATTCAATAAACCTTATTCAGAACGCACTGCTGAAATGATCGATATGGAAGTTCGACAGATGGTTGATCAGGCCTACGAACGCACAAGGAAGCTGATTGAAGACAAAAAGGACGCTGTTGAAAAGGTTGCGAAAGAATTGTTGAAACGTGAGATCATTTTCCAGTCAGACATTGAAAGGCTGATTGGTAAAAGACCATTCGATACAAAGACCACCTACGATGAATTCGTTAACCAACCTTCAGAAACTGAAGTAAAGGTTGAAGAAGAAATGGCTGATCCATCGGATGAAACGATCGATAGCGGGATACCGGCGATCGAAGATAGCGCGGTTTCAGAAAATGATGTCGCCTCCAATGGCTCTCCCGGGCAGGAAGAGACCACAGAAATAACAACTGAGGAAAAGAAAAAAGACAGTACAGAATAGTTTATTTGTACTGGCCGATGATAACTCCGAAATCTACTCTTGAATTAAGGGTGGTTTCGGAGTTTCCTTTTATATAGAATTTTGAGATAGCACCGTCAAGATATAAGGCATTCCTGCATTCAAAATGCATCTTGAATAGTTCAGCAAAATCATAAAAGTTAACGGGATGCTTAGATATTGCAAAGATCATTAGATCAGCACCAGCTTGTCCCACGCCACTTCTGATGTATTTGTTTTTTGAACCTTTTGTAAATGCCGGATGGATCGAGCCATCAATTACAAGCATTGGTCCTGATTGCGTCGCGAACTTTACCCTGTAAGGGCTCTTCAAATAAGCTTCCGTTGTCTCAATTCTTCCTTTATTCCTCTTGTCTATCGAAAAGATACCGTTAGGTTTTAAAAAAAAGTTGCCCTGGCCATTGCTTGTATTTACCGGGGTCACTTGCTTTCCATTTTCAATGTAAAGGCCAACAGGTTCATGAGCAGGATTGAACATCCCGGCATTGGTAGCAAACAGCAACTCTTTGTTTTGATCTTCAAGATGCGACTTAAGTGCCACGAAATTTCCTATTCGAGAGGAATCTTCCCTCAGGTAATACATTGACAATGAATCATTTTTAAGACTTATAACATAAACTAAGAAAGAATTCCCGTTAAAAACGATCTCATTTCCAGGCTTCACCTGTCCTATATGAAAAGAGGTCAGCAAAGGCGCTAGAAGTGTCAGCAGAAGTACGACGGCATTCGCCCGAAATTTACCTGAATTTATCATTGAACAGATGCTTGATCATTTGCGGAACTTAACAGCCGTTCCATATACCATGATCTCTGCAGCTCCCTGCATGACCATAGCAGTAATGAAACGGATATTTACAACACCGTCAGCTCCCATGGATTCCGCTTCTGTGATCATGCGTTCCAATGCCTGATCTCTGGACTGAGACTGCAACTTAGTATATTCAGATATTTCTCCACCGATGAGGTTCTTGATCCCTGCAAATATATCTCTGCCGATGTTTCGGGCACGCACTGTGCTTCCTCTGCATACCCCTAAGATCTCGGCAATTTCTTTACCCGGGAATGTTTCTGTCGTAGTTATTTCCATGCGATCAAAAATAGCAGAAATGATTGACAAGAACTGGTCAAAAATTGCGAATGATCAGTGTTGAAATTTGCTACCTATTTGCACCTTATAAAATTTCAAAAACTTTCTTTCTCATCCGATCGAAAAAACGGATCCGGTGTATATCCGACTGGCCAGAGATATTCACGCTTTTTTTAATGATCGTTTCTACCAGCATTTCAATTTCGCGGCAAAATGCATGGTTTGAAGAGGAGAATGAATTAAAGATGCTGAAATTCAGAAAGGCTTCATTGCGATCAGGATATCTGAAAAGCATAAAGTTGTTTAGCAGTTCTATTGAGCTTATGAAGAATTTATGGGCAGGCTGGTCATCCGGGGTCATCAGTTCAAGTTTATTTTCAAGATTGTCCAGTAGTTCCAGTAGAGCCCGGACAACCCGGTCTTTGTCTTCTTTCGACTTAAACAAGCCACTCTGTTCACAATAAATGATCTGCCTTATCGTAGCGTCCAGTGTTTCCTCGGTCCAAATTTCTGTTCTCGATATTTTCTCATTGAATGACAGCATTTTGTCGATGGAGCGGTTAACGTCCCCAAGGTAAAAGGCATCACTGTATGCGATCCCCTTTAACCTGCTTCTGTTAAGGATCACTTTTTGCCAGTAATAGGATTTAAAGTTTCTCAATTCAGGGATGGTGAAAGTTTGAGAAATTGGAAGATCAGAGGCGATATAAACGACTTCGCCTTTTTTAGAGAGAAGTAGGTTTAATTTATCATTGATGCGGTCAAGGTAAGAGGCGAAGATCCCGCTTTCGTTAAAGATGGGATTACAGAACATATTGATCAGTCCGGTATCCTGGTCCATGACCAGGTTATCGAGAGAGATCTTAAAATGTTTAGAAAGGGCTGCCAGTTCTTCAAGCGTATAGGCCGTTTCATTTCTCAGGCGCCTGTAAATGCTTTCCTTACTCAGGTAGAGGACCTTTCTTAGTTGTTTGTTCAATCCATGGTCATTACCAGCTGAATTTCGCAGCTGTTCATTGAACAAAAGCTGATATTTCATAATTAATAGTTATCAAAAGAAGAGAGGATGCGATGATAATCCAACATGCCCTGGGCTAAAGAATATAAGGGGATGGATTTTAGCACCAACATTTTACTATTGTTTCGATAATTGAAAATGCAACAGAACCAGTGTCGAAATTTGGCAAGAATAAGTGGTTCAATGCATTGATATTTGTCCTGTTAACCATTCCTAAACCTATGAAAAAGATGAAAATTAAATTAGCTATTTTAGCATTGTTCTGTATTCTGGTAAATTCCGGTGTTTTTGCTCAAAACTGGTCACTAAGCGGCAATACCCTTAATGGTACTGAATTCATTGGAAGTATTAATAACCATGGATTTAGTCTTGTTACTTCCGGTAAACCGCGAATTGTAATCAAACCGGATGGGAATGTGGGCATCGGCACCACGAGTACCTCCGGATTCAGGTTGTCTGTTGAAGGGAAATTACGTGCACGTGAGGTTTTTATAGATCTCGATCAATGGGCAGACCATGTTTTTGATCCCGGGCATCATCTCCTGTCTCTGAATGAACTCGAATCATTTATTGACTGTTTTGGTCATTTGCCGTCCATACCGACAGAAGCGGAAGTACTAACGCAGGATGTTTCGATTGGCGTTATCCAGACACTTATGCTGGAGAAGATCGAAGAAATCACACTTTATCTTATTGATCTGAACAAGCGGCTTGAAAGTTTGGAATCAGGTGTATTTAATTCGGCTGATACGCATCATGAAAAGTAAAGGTGTATTGGTCTCAATGCTGCTACTGCTGTCCTCTTGCAGTGCATCCGGACAGGATATTAACGATCAGTTGCGAGGTTTTTTCTCTCTGATAAAACCTGCTCCGAACCCTGCACCCTTCTTCTATGATATGGCCGTACACGAGATAGAAGATAAATGGTTCACACCGGTCAACATGAAAGACACTGCCGAACCCCATGTATGGTGGACAATTTATTATGAAATGCGCAATGCAGCTTATGATAAGGAGATCATGCCGGAAACATTTTTACTACAGAGCCGTGCAAAGAAGATAATTTCCAAAGACACCATTCCGATCGGCATTCTGGACCTTGAGTTTAACCGATTGAAAGAAACCGCTTTCGACAGCGGGGTCTATTTCGGATGGACCGACAGCTTTCTTTTTGACGTGGCCACGGTAAAAGGCCATCCATATTTGGCCAATACGATCGACGCTTTCAGGCATACTAAGCATGATATCTTCTGTGCAACACCTTTAAGCCAACAAAGTGAATTCAGGAATGTGACCTTTTCCATTGATCCCGGCTTCATATTTTACAGCGAGCCTTATAACTCGTTCACTAAATACCCTCCGGATCATATCATTAAGATCAACTTTGGGGATGGGTATGGATGGAGAAGAATTGATGTTCGAAAACGCACATATATCAATGTTGATTACCCGGCTACTGGAATTTATAAAATTGAAGTAAAGGTCGAGAACGATGCTATCATTCGGTATTCTCAGAGTACGATCTATGTTCTTTCCAATAAGATCTCAACACAGCCCGACCTTATCATAGATGAAATATCCGGGATAAAGGCAGGCGTGTATTATGGCTGCACAAATCAGAACTATCTGAACAAGGTGCTGATAGCGGTCAGCGGATTCGATCTTTTTGAGACCCAGACGATTCCAAAGATCTATGACCAGTTGATCAATGAACCGCAACTGATCATGCTTAGAAATTATGGCTACGATATTGTGTGTGTCGATTGGGACGATAGCAAGGACGCTCTGGAGAATAATGGCGACCGATTGATCGCTCTTCTGGAATATCTCAAATGTAATGTGCTTACTGTGGAACACAATTTTACGGTCATTGGGATAAGCATGGGGGCGTTGATCTCCAATTATGCGCTTACAAAAATGGAAACAGATGATTATCTGGCCGGGGCAAGGGCGGATCACCGCTTGTGTTATCCTGACCAGATGCACAATACCCGAACCTTTATATCGCTTGAGGGTGAATATCAGGGCGCATTCATCAATATTGGCGCTCAGCGCTTTGCGGAAATATTAAAGCATGAAAGGGCCGTTAATAGAATTCCTTCCTTTACGATCAATAGTTTGTCTGTAGATGCCGCTTTTCTGCGAGATGAAGTGCTGGATCGGAAAGGTGTTAAGCAAATGCTCAAGTTCCATGTCGACAGTACAGATGGAAAAGGTAACTTCTTCCCTCATACGGAAAGGGTAAGATTCCTGGACTATATGGCTTCTATCGGCAGTAAACCGAAGTACGTTAAAAAAATAGCGTTGTCAAGTTCACTGGCAAATGGTATGAATCAGGTAGCACTTGGAAACAAACTTGCTAAACCGGGAGATGCTTATTACCACGTGAATTTGAATTTTAAGTTGCGTATTTTCGGTGGACTACGCCTTCCAATTGATTTTCATACACGATTGAACAGCCATCCGGATTCGGGGTGTGCGGACAAACCGGTTCTTAGTTACGGCTTGTCCTACCCGCGAAAACTAAATTTAAAGGGATGTCTCAGAAAACTGATCTCAGCAGGCAATTGCAGCAGATGCAAATGTGTCCTGAATTACAGCAATGAGCATGAACTATTTCTTGCCCCGGGGTTGTCATGGGATGTTATGTGTGGTGGTCGTGTTTCAACAGCAACGGCGGTTTTTTCTGAAAATGATCATGAAGTTCAAACGACTTGCAGTTTCTCAAAACTGCATCCTTTCGGCTATTTGTCTTATGCCCTTGTTGCTGATTCAAAGTCGGGTAACGCCCACGCAAAAGCGACCTACAGGATAGGAGGCATCATCAGATCTGCCCAGTGGAGGGATCTTCCGGTAACTGTTCCTTTGCTGGATGCAAATATTGATGTACATGCAGAACTCGAAAGCTTCAATTTTGTGCCATGGACCAGCGCCTACGATTACCAGCGTCCTGATAGTTTGAACCAGGATATTCTGAATACGCCTGTCGATACCAATCTTGCCCGCATTCCTTTTGATATGATGATAGGACGTGCCCCTCATGCGGATTTCCCGATCACCTTTCCCGCTATGAATGACGGCCAAAAGCATTTTGAGCACAGGGACATACGCAGAGATAATGTGGAAGACCATCCTGACCTTACTATACTCACTCGCGAGATCGGGGACAGAAAGATGTATCTGGATAATATGTTTTTGAACAGAAGATCATTGTTTGAAGCAGAGCGTGAAATTGGTGTTGGTTCAGGAGCCAATCTCAGGTACCATACGCCCGGTCGCCTTAGCAGAAATGCATACCCTGCGGTCTGGGCCAGGGAAGATGGGTTCAAAGTAGTTGCAGGAGGCGAAGTTCATTTAAAAGCCGGAGAGCAGATCACTCTTCATCCTGGGTTTACAGTCACAGAAGGTGGGGAATTCAAAGGAGAGATCCAAAAAATATATGTATGTAATTTCTCTCTGGAAGAGCTACGGGCAATGGATGCCCAAAAGAAAGATACAGTCTCTGAAGTTGAAAGGCTGACTGTCGATCTTGGTATAAGGGTTTATCCGAATCCGGCTGACCGCTTTCTTATAATTGAAGCTGACAATGAAGGGGAATATAAGTTTTACAGTCTGACCGGCAATTTGATCTATCACGGAACATTCAGTACTGGCAGCACTGTTGTTAAACTAAAGAGTTTAATGGATGGCATGTATTTTATTCAATTGCATTGCAATGGAATGATGTCTACCGTAAAAATTATTAAGGAAAATGATCAATGAACAGTGCAAATAAACTTGCAGCACTATTCAAGATAAAGAATCCTGGAAATTGATTCCATGTTTAGCTAACAAACCGGTTGTTCAATGATGAGCAGCCGGTTTTATTTTAGGCTGTCTTTGCAGAATTCCATCGGATCGATATCTCGTCAGGGCTAAGGGCGAATATTCATGGATTATTAATTGAATCTGCCATATTTTAAATAAGATTCATGAATTTTGTTGACCTTTGGCTTGAGGTCAAATGTAATCTTCAAGGGTCGTACCGGTAAAATAAAATGCAGTGAATACTATAATTAAAAACATCAAGATCGTCAACGAAGGAAAAACAATTGCCGGGGATGTGCTGATCAAAGAAAAGCGAATTGAAAAGATCAGTACTTCGCCGATTGATGTTGCAGGTGAAGAGATTGACGGCGAAGGGCTGTGGTTGTTTCCCGGTGTCATTGATGATCAGGTTCATTTCAGGGAACCTGGTTTCACAAATAAGGCAGACATTGCCACCGAATCAAGAGCAGCAGTTGCCGGAGGGACGACCTCCTTTATGGAAATGCCTAACACAAGGCCACAGGCAGTGACCATTGAAAACCTCGAAGATAAATATGCGATTGCATCGCAGAATTCGCCGGCGAATTACTCGTTCTTCATGGGAGCAACCAATGATAATTTCAATGAACTCCAAAAGATTGATCGTTCGAAGGTCTGTGGCATTAAAATATTCATGGGATCTTCAACCGGCAATATGCTTGTGGATGACAGAAAAACTCTTGAAAATATTTTTGAGAACCTGGACGTATTGATCGCTACCCACTGTGAAGATGAGATGACCATACGGAATAATGAGAAGCTGTATTGGGATAAATATGGTCAGGATATTAAGTTTAGCATGCATCCTGAGATAAGAAGTGTAGAAGCATGTTATCTTTCATCTTCAATGGCAGTTGAAATGGCTAAAAAATATGGGACCAGACTGCACATACTTCATTTGTCAACTGAAAAAGAGATATCCCTTTTCAACAATAAGATACCATTAAAGGATAAAAGGATAACGGCAGAAGTATGCGTCCATCATCTTACTTTTACTGCTGATGATTACGACAAACTAGGTTCAAAGATCAAGTGTAACCCGGCCATTAAATATTCTTCCGATCGTGACGCACTATGGAAGGCTTTGAATGATGACCATTTCGATATTATTGCGACTGATCATGCACCTCACACAGCTGAGGAAAAAAGCGGTTCATATTTCAGCGCCCCGTCAGGGTTACCGTTGGTTCAGCACAGCTTGCAGCAAATGTTGGAACATGTGCGGCATGGAATGATTTCATTAGAACGGATGGTCGAGAAAATGTCTCATGCTCCAGCTGACTGTTTCGGAATCAAGGACCGGGGATATGTACGCGAGGGTTATTTTGCTGACCTTGTACTGGTTGATCGAAAGAGGCCGTACACAGTGAACAAGGACAATATCTTATACAAATGTGGCTGGTCACCTTTTGAGGGGAAAACATTTCAGTCCACAATAGTCCGCACCATGGTAAACGGAAGAACGGCTTTTAAAGATGGTTCGATCATTGAAGGAACACCGGGCGATCGAATGAAGTTTCATGTACAATAATTAAACATCTAATGAGAGCATTTATCTGTATTGCTGTTCAACTGCTTTTTTATACTTTCTGTAATGCACAGACTTCGGTTGTCATCAATAAAGATAAATTATCCAATGAGCCTTCAATAGCTGTCCATAGAACTGATCCTTCGATAATTGTTGCCGCATCTAATCTCAATACGATCTATTATTCAGCCGATACAGGCCAGTCTTGGAACTCATATCTTCTTGAAAGTGTGCATGGGTTTTACGGAGATCCTGTATTGCATGCTACCCATGATGGATCAATTTACCTGACCCATCTTTCAAAAACGAAGGGTAAAGCCTGGGGTGATTGGTTTGACCGCATTGTGGTGCAGAGGTCAGATGATGGAGGCAGATCTTTTACAGAGGGTGTCGGAGTAGGTTTTAACGGTGACAAAACACAGGACAAACCCTGGTTAGCCAGTGATGAATTCTCTGAAGCCTTTAAAGGCAGCATATATCTGACGTGGACAGAATTTGACAAATACGGAAGTACAGATCCTCGACACCGATCAAGGATCCGGTTCAGTTACTCCAGGGATCACGGGGAGACCTGGTCCAGTGCCGTTACCATTTCAGACGGAACAGGCGATTGTATTGACTCTGACAATACGTTGGAAGGAGCAACCATTGCTGTTGATGAGAAAGGGGTGATCTATTGCGTTTGGGCAGGCCATGACAGTATTTATATGGATCAGAGTTCTGATGGAGGTTTGACCTGGAACAGGGACAGGGTCATCGGTTTACAACCCGGTGGCTGGTCAAGGGAACTGAAAGGGCTGGGACGTGCCAATGGAATGCCATTTGTTGTCTCTGACGCGCATTCCCCATTCGACTCATCTACACTGTGGGTGACATGGGTCTCAGATCAAAATGAAACAGGCAAAGTGGTTGTCATCAGGTCGAGAGATTATGGGAAGACATGGACTTTACTTCGCTCACCGGATTATAG